>NZ_JACNDD010000102.1:0-24662 GCF_017351395.1 Pseudomonas sp. FW305-28 | reverse complement strand
TTCGCGAGCAAGCTTTGCTCCCACAGCCCAGTGCTGCGGACTGTTTGATCTATTCAATCGATCCCCACGAACCCACCCGTCTGATGCTGCCACAGCCGCGCATACAACCCACCGTGGGCGAGCAATTCGGTATGGCTGCCGGTTTCGGCGATGCGGCCATTTTCCAGCACCACCAATCGGTCCATCCGGGCGATGGTGGAGAGGCGGTGGGCGATGGCGATCACCGTCTTGCCTTGCATCAGGGTCTCGAGGCTTTCCTGGATCGCGGCTTCGACTTCCGAGTCCAGTGCTGACGTCGCTTCGTCCATGATCAGAATCGGTGCGTCCTTGAGCAGCACGCGTGCGATAGCGATGCGCTGGCGCTGGCCGCCGGACAGTTTCACCCCGCGCTCACCCACATGGGCATCGAAGCCGGTGCGGCCTTCGGCGTCCGACAGCAATGGGATGAATTCATCGGCCCGGGCCTTGTGCACGGCTTCCCAGAGTTGCGCATCGGTGGCGTCGGGTTTGCCGTAGAGCAGGTTGTCGCGAATCGAGCGATGCAGCAGCGAGGTGTCTTGGGTGATCATGCCGATGCGTTCGCGCAGGCTTTCCTGGCCGACTTCGGCGATGTCCTGGCCGTCGATGAGGATGTGCCCGCCTTGCACGTCATAGAGGCGCAGCAGCAGGTTCACCAAGGTGGATTTACCCGCGCCGGACGGGCCGATCAGGCCGATTTTCTCGCCAGGCTCGATGGTCAGGTTGAGGTCGCCGATGACCCCGCTTTTCTTGCCATAGTGGAAGTCCACATGCTCGAAACGCACTTCGCCCCGGGCCACCGCCAGGGGCTTGGCCTGGTCGCGGTCGGTGACGCTGACCGGCTGGGCGATGGTCTGCAGGCCGTCCTGGACCATGCCGATGTTTTCGAAGATGCCGTTGACCACCCACATGATCCAACCGGACATGTTGACGATGCGGATCACCAGCCCGGTCGCCAGGGCAATGGCGCCCACGCTGATCAGCGACTGGGTCCAGAGCCACAGGGCCAGCGCGGTGGTGCCGACGATCAGCAGCCCGTTCATGCTGGTGATGACCACGTCCATGCTGGTCACCACGCGGCCAGCCAACTGGGCTTTTTCGGTCTGCTCCTGGATGGCTTCGCGGGCGTATTGCTGTTCGAAATTGGTATGGGCGAACAGCTTCAGGGTGGTGATGTTGGTGTAGCCGTCGACGATCCGTCCCATGAGTTTGGAGCGGGCATCGGACGACACCACCGAGCGCTCCTTGACCCGTGGCACGAAATAGCAGAGTGCGCCAATGTAGGCGGCAATCCACATCAGCAGCGGGATCATCAGGCGCCAGTCGGCTTCGGCGAACAGCACCAGGGAACTGACGGCGTAGATCAGCACGTGCCACAGGGCATCCACTGCCTGGACCGCCGAGTCGCGCAGGGAGTTGCCGGTTTGCATGATGCGCTGGGCGATGCGCCCGGCGAAATCGTTCTGGAAGAAATTCAGGCTCTGCTTGAGCACGTAGCTGTGGTTCTGCCAGCGGATCAGGCTGGTCATGCCGGGGCTCAGGGTCTGGTGCACCAGCAGGTCATGCAGGGCCACGAAGATCGGCCGGAAGACCAGCGCCACCACGGCCATCCAGGCCAGCTCCAGGCCATGGACCTTGAAGAAGTCCACATTGGGCGTGCCTTGGGTCAGGTCGATGATGCGGCTCAGGTAGCTGAACAGCGCCACTTCGATCAGCGCGCCGATCAGGCCCACCACCAGCAGCACCACGAAGCTGGGCCAGACCTGTTTCAGATAATAGGTGTAGAAGGGCAGGACGCGGTTCGGCGGGGCCGAGCTCGGGGCGTCGCGGAAGATGTCGATCAGTGTTTCGAAGCGGCGAAAAACCATCTGTAAATGCCCTGGCAGGGGCTCTCCTTTTTGCTAATGGGCGGTGCGGGATGACCGCGCCGCCCAGGCTTGCCGTGTGCCGCTTCAGTCGATGCGCTTGGCCGACTTGATGAGCACAGGGTCGATCGGCACGTTTTGCATGCCTTGCTTGGTGGTGGTCTGGGAGTTGACGATGATGTCCACCACGTCCATGCCCTTGACCACCTTGGCGAACACTGCGTAGCCGGCGTCACGGCCCGGATCGAGGAAGGCGTTGTCGGCCACGTTGATGAAGAACTGGCTGGTGGCCGAGTCCGGGTTGGACGTGCGCGCCATCGACAAGGTGCCGCGAACGTTGTGCAGGCCATTGCTGGCTTCGTTCTTGATCGGTGCCTTGGTGTCTTTCTGTTGCATCTGTGCGGTAAAGCCGCCGCCCTGGGCCATGAAGCCCGGGATCACGCGGTGGAAAATCGTGTTGTTGTAGAAACCACTGTCCACGTACTCAAGGAAGTTCTTGGTACTGATGGGGGCCTTGACCGGGTCCAGTTCGATTTCGATCTGGCCGTTGGTGGTTTCCAGCAATACATGGGGGGCCTTGGCGGGCGTGGCGGCCATCAGGTTGGCGGCAAACAATACGGTGCCGGCGGCGAGGGCGATTTTTTTCAGCATGGGGTCAGAGATCCTGAGTGGTGGAATCGGTTGCGGTCAAAAAGTCGAGCAGGGTTTGGTTGAAGCGTTCGGGTTGATCCAGCGGGGTAGCGTGCCGTGAATCGGCGATGACCACCAGACGTGCATTGGGCAGCCGCTTTACATAGGCTTCTTTCAGCGCCACCGGGGTGTAGTCGTGGTCGGCGCAGATGACGAGGGTTGGACAGGCGACCTGTGAAAGTCGTTCCTGAACGCCCCACCCCACGATTGCATCGAAGCTGGCGAGATAAGCACGTTTGTCGTTCTTTGCCCAGCGCCGGGCCATTTCCAGGCGTAACTCGGTTTGCTCGGGCTTGGGAAACAGCTTGGCGCCCAGGGCCTTGCCGATGGTTTCCAGGCTGAGCAGGCGCATCAGGCTCCAGCGCTTGAACCATTGCCAGCAATCATCGGGCGTGCGGACTTTGACTTCGGGAGCACTGTTGACGATGCACAGGCTCCTGACCCGTTCGGGCTCATCCACCGCCAATTGGAAACAGATCATGCCGCCCATGGACCAGCCCACCAAATGCACCGGGCCCAGGTCCAGGTGATCGATCAGGGCGCTCAGGTCGGCACTGAAACTGGCGATGCTGTAGCGCTCGCGGGGTTTGTCGGAACGGCCATGACCGCGTACATCCATCACGATCAGGCGGTAGCGGGCGGACAATGCCGGGATCTGCTTTTCCCAGTCGCGGGTGCTGGAGCCCAGCCCATGGACCAGCACCAAGGGCGTGCCGTGGCCGTATTCCTCGTAGTGCAGGTCGCATCCTTCGTGTGCAAAATAGGCCATCGGCGAAATCCTTGTCAGGCTTGTTCAGGGGCGGCGAACGGCGCATCCAGCGGCGCGGTGTCGAAGGTGCGCAGCAATTCGATCAGGATTTGCGTGGCCGGGCCCAGGGGTTTTTCCTTGTTCGAGAAAAGATAGAAGGTCGAGTTGCGGCTGCCTCCCTGTTCCAAGGGTAGACGCTTGAGCACGCCTTCCTTGAGTTCCCGTTCGATCATGTGCCGGGGCAGCCAGGCGAAGCCCAGGCCGCTGCCGACAAAACTCGCGGCGGTGGCCAGGCTGCCCACGGTCCAGCGCTGTTCGGCGCCGAGCCAACCGACGTCGCGAGGCTGCTGGCGGCCGGAGTCGCGGATGACCACTTGCAACTGGCTTTCCAGGTCCTGGAAGCTCAGCTCGCGATTGAGGCGGTGCAGGGCATGCTCGGGATGGGCCACCGCGATGAACTCCACGTCGCTCAATTCCGCACCCAGGTAACCGGGAATGCTGAAGCCGCTGATGGCCAGGTCGGCCACGCCTTCGAGCAGCACTTCTTCGACACCCGACAACACTTCTTCGCGCAGCCGCACCCGGCAGCCACGGCTTTGCGGCATGAACGCGGTCAAGGCGCGAACGAGGCGGGCGTTGGGGTAGGCCGCGTCGACCACCAGGCGCACTTCCGCTTCCCAGCCTTGCTCCATGTGGTGGGCCAGGTCTTCCAGTTGGCTGGCCTGTTTCACCAGTTGCCGCGAGCGGCGCAGCAGCACCCCGCCGGCTTCGGTCAACACGGCCTTGCGTCCATCGATGCGCAGCAACGGCACACCGAGTTGGTCCTGCATGCGGGCCACGGTGTAGCTCACGGATGACTGGGAGCGATGCAGCACTTCGGCGGCCTGGGCGAAACCGCCGTGGTCGACCACCGCCTGCAAGGTGCGCCATTGATCCAGGGTCACGCGGGGCGCTTTCATATCGGGCTCCTCTTGTCCTAAGCTGGCGGTCCCTTGGTGGAGACTGCCGAATGAAGAAAATCTGTTGTGTGGTGCTGGCCTTGCTGCCACTGACTGCGTTTGCCTACCCGATCGATGTGGAAAAACACCTCAACGGCCTGAGCATCGACTACACCGCCTATGACACCGATGCCGACATCGGCTCTATCCAGGTCAACAACTACGGCAGCACCGACGCGGCCTGCACCGTGGTGTTCAACAACGGTCCCGAGGCACCGCGCACCCGCAAGATCGAAGTCGCCGCCGGCAAGTTCAAGAACGCCACGGCCAAGTTCAACCGCAACATCATCAAGCTGCGCATCAAGCTGACCTGTCAGCCGAAATAGCCGGCAGCGGGGCAGGTGATCGTGCCTGCTCCGCTTATAAACGAAAATATCGATGCATTACAGCAGTTATTTGCGCTTTTTCATCGATATGGTCACGTTTAACCTTCACTCCATCGACTGACAACATTCTCAGATGGAGCCTACAAGCCATGTCCCGCGTTCTGATCATCGAAAGCAGTGCCCGCCAGCAAGACTCGGTTTCCCGTCAACTGACCCAGACCTTCATCAGCCAGTGGAAAGCTGCGCACCCGGCCGACGACATCACCGTCCGCGACCTGGCCATCAACCCGGTGCCGCACCTGGATGCCAATCTGCTGGGCGGCTGGATGAAGCCTGTCGAGCAGCGCAACGACATTGAAAACGCCTCGCTGGAACGCTCGAACCAACTGACCGATGAGCTGCTGGCCGCCGACGTCCTGGTGATGGCTGCACCGATGTACAACTTCGCCATTCCCAGCACTTTGAAGGCGTGGCTCGACCATGTGCTGCGTGCCGGCGTGACGTTCAAATACACCCCCACCGGTCCCCAAGGCCTGCTGGCCGACAAGCGCGCCTTCGTGCTCACCGCCCGGGGTGGCATTCACGCCGGTGGCAGCACCGACCATCAGGAACCCTACCTGCGCCAAGTCATGGGCTTCATCGGCATCCACGATGTGACCTTCATCCATGCCGAAGGCATGAATCTGGGTGGCGACTTCCAGGAAAAGGGTTTGAATCAGGCCAACGCCAAATTGTCCCAGGTCGCCTGATCCGTTAATCCTCGGGTAATCGCCAGGTGGTCTAGTGACCTGGCGCTTCCCTTCAAACCGTTTTGCGCATCGAACCTCCCTTTGCACTTATTGCTCCTGAGTGCATCAGCCCGATTGAACGCTTTAGCGAGATCGGGCTTTTTTTTGCCCGCGATTTACTGGCCGCTGAATGATCCTGTGGGAGCGAGCTTGCTCGCGATAGCGGAGTATCAGTCAGCCGCCATGTCTCTGATGCACCGCCATCGCGAGCAAGCTCAGCTCCCACAGGGTTTGGCGGTGACCGCGAGACTGTGCTCACCACTCCGCCCCATGTGGGAGCGAGTGAACTCGCCCCCAAAGCTCAAAACCGCTATCTTCGCCGCCATCCGAAACGAGGGGCGTATGGGCTATCTACTTTTTGTGACATTGATCCAGGCATTTTCCTTCAGCCTGATCGGCGAGTACCTGGCCGGACATGTGGACAGTTACTTCGCTGTACTGGTACGGGTCCTGTTGGCCGGGCTGGTGTTCATTCCGCTGACCCGCTGGCGTCAGGTGGAGCCGTCGTTCATGCGCGGCATGCTGTTGATCGGTGCCTTGCAGTTCGGCGTGACCTACGTCTGCCTGTACCTGAGCTTCCGAGTATTGACGGTGCCCGAGGTGCTGCTGTTCACCATCCTGACGCCGCTGCACGTGACCTTGATCGAGGATGCGCTGAACCGCCGCTTCAATCCCTGGGCGTTGATCGCGGCGCTGGTGGCCGTGGCCGGTGCGGCGGTGATTCGCTACGACCGGATCAACCCGGATTTCTTCATGGGCTTCTTGCTGCTGCAGCTGGCCAACTTCACCTACGCAGCCGGGCAGGTGCTCTACAAACACCTGGTGGCCCGTCACCCGAGCGACCTGCCGCACTACCGGCGTTTCGGCTATTTCTATCTCGGTGCGTTGATGGTGGCGTTGCCGGCATTCCTGCTGTTCGGCAAGGCCAATTTCTGGCCAGAAGCACCGTTGCAATGGGGCGTGCTGGTGTTCCTCGGCCTGGTTTCCACCGCGCTGGGGTTGTACTGGTGGAACAAAGGCGCCTGCCTGGTCAACGGCGGGACGCTGGCGGTGATGAACAACCTGCACGTGCCGGTGGGGCTGCTGGTGAACCTGCTGATCTGGAACCAGCACGAGGCGTTGGGGCGGCTGCTACTGGGTGGGTCGGTGATATTGGCGGCGGTGTGGATCAGTCGGTTGGGGATCCGCCAGCCTCAGCCTTCACCCTGATCCCCTTGTGGGAGCGAGCTTGCTCGCGATGGCGGAGTGTCAGTCAGCATCTATGTTTCTGATACACCGTCATCGCGAGCAAGCTCGCTCCCACAGGGGATCTGTGGTGGTTTCAGATCACCTGCTTCTGCGGCTCCGGCAGGTGGCTCGCCCCTAGCACCGCCGGCAACAACCCCGAACGCAAGTCCATGCCGCTGGGCTGCTGGTACAGGTTCAACCCGAACTCCGGCATCACCGCCAGCAGGTAATCGAAAATATCCCCCTGGATGCGCTCGTAATCCGCCCACGCCGTGGTGCGGGTGAAGCAGTAGATTTCCAGCGGGATGCCCTGGGCGGTGGTCTGCATCTGCCGGACCATGCAGGTCATGTTCGGCTGGATCTCCGGGTGGCTCTTCAAATAGGCCAGGGCGTAGGCGCGGAAGGTGCCCAGGTTGGTCATCCGTCGACGGTTGGCCGACATGGCCGCGACGTTGCCCTGGGCTTCGTTCCAGGCCTTGAGCTCGGCCTGCTTGCGGCCGATGTAGTCGGTCAGCAGGCGCACCTGGGTCAGGCGCTGTTCTTCCTCGTCATGCAGGAAGCGCACGCCGCTGGCGTCGATGAACAGGCTGCGCTTGATCCGTCGTCCGCCGGACTGCTGCATGCCGCGCCAGTTCTTGAACGACTCGGACATCAGCCGCCAGGTCGGGATCGAGACGATGGTCTTGTCGAAGTTCTGCACCTTGACCGTGTGCAGCGTGATATCCACCACATCACCGTCGGCGCCAACCTGGGGCATCTCGATCCAGTCGCCGACCCGCAGCATGTCATTGCTGGTCAATTGCACGCTGGCAACGAATGACAGCAGGGTGTCCTTGTAGACCAACAGGATCACCGCCGACATCGCACCCAGGCCCGACAGCAGCAACAGCGGCGAACGGTCGATCAGCGTGGCGACGATGATGATCGCGCCAAACACATACAGCACCATCTTCGTCAGTTGCACGTAGCCCTTGATCGAGCGAGTACGCGCATGTTCGGTGCGAGCGTACACGTCCAGCAGGGCGCTGAGCAGGGCACTGAGGCTCAGCACCATGAACAGGATGGTGAACGCCAGGGCGACGTTGCCCAGGAAAATCATGCTGGTCTTGCTCAGTTCCGGCACCAGGTGCAGGCCGAACTGGATGATCAGTGACGGCGTCATCTGCGCCAGGCGATGGAAGACCTTGTTCTGGCGCAGGTCGTTGACCCAGTGCAGGGCCGGTTGGCGCCCGAGCAGTTTGGCCGCGTGCAGGATCAGGTAGCGCGCCACCCGTCCCAGCACCAGGGCGATGACCAGCAGCAACATCAGGGCGAGGCTGGAGTGCAGGAGCGGGTGCTGGTCAAGGGCACCCCAGAGGTCTTGGATGTTGACCCAGAGTTGTTTGATGTCCATGGACGAAACGGTTCTTCTATAAAGACGCGACGGGACGATTAGAGCATTTAAGCCCGGTCAAGTGACCGTTGATGACAAATCGGCTTATAAAAATGCACTGATTTACCGCCGTTTGTATAAAGAAACTCGGCCTTCGCGCTCGAAACCGTTACCCTATGCAGCTGTTTTTTTGCATTTCTTCGAGGTAGCACCCGTGTTTTCCCAATTCGCCCTGCACGAACGCCTGCTCAAAGCCGTGGCCGAGCTTAAATTTGTCGAGCCAACGCCGGTGCAGGCAGCGGCTATTCCGCTCGCGCTCCAGGGGCGTGACCTGCGGGTGACGGCGCAGACCGGCAGCGGCAAGACCGCCGCGTTCGTGCTGCCGATCCTCAACCGCCTGATCGGCCCGGCCAAGGTCCGCGTCAGCATCAAGACCCTGATCCTGCTGCCGACCCGCGAACTGGCCCAGCAGACCTTGAAGGAAGTGGAGCGTTTCTCGCAATTCACCTTCATCAAGTCCGGCCTGATCACCGGCGGCGAAGATTTCAAGGTCCAGGCCGCGATGTTGCGCAAGGTGCCGGACATCCTGATCGGCACGCCGGGGCGGATGATCGAGCAGTTGAACGCTGGCAACCTCGACCTCAAGGAAGTCGAAGTGCTGGTGCTGGACGAGGCCGATCGCATGCTGGACATGGGCTTTGCCGAAGACGTGCAGCGCCTGGTGGACGAATGCGTCAATCGCCAGCAGACCATGCTGTTCTCCGCCACCACCGGCGGTTCGGGCTTGCGCGAGATGATCGCCAAGGTGCTGAACAACCCCGAGCACTTGCAGCTCAACGCGGTCAGCCAGCTGAACTCCACCACCCGCCAGCAGATCATCACCGCCGACCACAACCAGCACAAAGAACAGATCGTCAACTGGTTGCTGGCCAACGAGACCTACGAAAAAGCCATCGTGTTCACCAACACCCGGGCCATGGCCGACCGCATCTACGGTCGCCTGGTGGCCCAGGAATACAAGGCGTTCGTGCTGCACGGCGAGAAAGACCAGAAGGACCGCAAGCTGGCCATCGACCGCCTCAAGCAGGGCGGCGTGAAAATCCTCGTCGCCACCGACGTCGCTGCCCGCGGCCTGGACGTGGATGGCCTGGACATGGTCATCAACTTCGACATGCCTCGCAGCGGCGACGAGTACGTGCACCGCATCGGTCGCACCGGCCGCGCCGGTAACGATGGCCTGGCGATCTCGCTGATCTGCCATGGCGACTGGAACCTGATGTCGAGCATCGAGCGCTACCTCAAGCAGAGCTTCGAGCGCCGCACCATCAAGGAAGTCAAAGGCACCTACGGCGGACCGAAAAAGGTCAAGGCCTCGGGCAAGGCCGTTGGCGTGAAGAAGAAAAAGGTCGACGCCAAGGGCGACAAGAAGAAAACCGGCGCCAAGGCCCCGACCAAGCGCAAGACCGCCAACCGCCCGAAGACCGACGCCCCGTCGCTGGTCAGCAAGGACGGCATGGCCCCGCTCAAGCGCCGCAAGCCGGAAGCGCCTGCGGCTGAGTGAAGCCGCGGTAGTGCTTCATGAAAAACCGGACCTTGGGTCCGGTTTTTTTATGGGTGAAACTAAAATCCAAGCTTGGCGCAGACCCCTGTGGCGAGGGGGATTTGTGGGAGCAAAGCTTGCTCGCGACACAGACGCCTCGATTTCTGAAAGACCGCATCGCCTTCATCGCGGGCAAGCCTTGCTCCCACGAATGTACCCTCGCCACAAAAGCAGGCTGTGCTCGGCTGTGGCTAATCACCCAGCCTTCTTCTCTGCTTGCTTCAACTCTTGCAGACGTTTATCGATCAACTGGCACTTATCCGGCACATCCTTGCTGGCAGTCTCCAGGTCCATGGCCTGCAACTCATCATTGATTTCCTTGGCCTTGGCCGGGTTCTGCTCGGTGAGCTTGGTCACTTCCTGCGCCAGTTGTTCACGCTTGGTGGTCGCTTCCTCTGGCGTGCAAGTGGCCCAGGCGGGCAGGGCGCAGGCCAGGGCGGTGGCGAGGGTCAGTTTCAGGAAAGTCTTCATGGGGTGGGCCTCGTATTCCTTATTGGGCAGGTAATGGGTTGAGGCCGGCGTTGGTCGGAAAGTTCATTTGCTAGAGGCTGTGAGGGCCTGTGTGTTCGTTTCGTAGGAGATTTCCAGCCCCGTACCGGATCTTTCATACCGGCGCACGAGAGGGGTCTGATTTCAGACGAACGGATCCAATAGTAGCCTCAAAACTCAGGCAAATAGTTGACGTCAAAATGATGGCTAACTAATATCGCGCCACTATTTTGATGTCACTTTTCACTCGAGGGATCGAACATGTCCTCACCCGTCTTTTGGGCGAGGTTGTGCGTGGCTTTGCTGTGCCTTTCTCCGCTGACCCTGGCTCACGCCGCCCCCACTCCAGGCGACACGGACCTGATCCGCGAGCGCCAGAACCGTTTGCTCGAAGAGCAGCGTCGTCGCTTGGAGGAACTCAAGGACCTGCCCGGCCAGGAGGCGAAGCCGGCCCAGCCGACCGCACCTGTCGATACCCGTTGCTTCCCCATCAAGACCATCGAACTCAAAGGCGCCAACAGTCTTTCCACCAGCGAGCGTGAGCATCTGCTCAAGCCCTACATCGGCCAATGCCTGGGTGTGCCGCAGCTTAACGAACTGCTCAAAGTCATCACCGACCACTACATCGAAAAGGGGCTGGTCACCAGCCGTGCCTATCTGCCGCAGCAGGACCTGTCCGGTGGAAATCTGAGCGTGCTGGTGGTGGAAGGGCGACTCGAAGGCCTGAAGGGGGCCGAGAACAGCAAGCTATCGGAGCGTGAACTGGCGATGGCTTTTCCCGGCAAGGCCGGTGACCTGGTCAACCTGCGGGAGATCGAGCAGATGGTGGATCAGCTCAATCGCCTGCCGTCGAACCAGGCCAAAATGGAGCTGACCCCCGGCCAGGAAGTCGGTGGCAGTGAAGTAAATGTCACCAACGAGCCGAAAAAGCCCTGGCGCGCCGGTCTGTCGCGCAGCAACGACGGTCAGCGCAGCACCGGCGAGCAGCAGTGGGGCAGCAGTTTCGAGTGGGACAGCCCGCTGGGCCTGGCCGACCAGTTGATGTTGCGCGGCGGTCACGATGGGATGACCGACCACCAGCACACCTCCAACAACGCCATGCTTTATTACAACCTGCCCTGGGGTTGGTGGAACGTCAGCTACACCTACAGCCAGAGCGAATACCGCTCGCAGATCCCGGCCAACGGTTTCAACTTCAAACAGACCGGCGACAGCCAGAACCATCAGTTGCGGGTCGAGCGGGTGATCCATCGCGATGCGCTGAGCAAGACTTCCCTCAACACCGGCCTTTCGTACCTGCGTACCAACAACTTCATCGAAGGCAGCAAGCTTCGCGAGAGCAGCAATCGCATCAGCGAGGCGCAGTTCGGGATCAACCACGGACGGCGAGTCGGCAGTGCTTTCGTCAACCTCGACCTGGGCATGCAGGAGGGCATCGGTGCCTTGGACGCCCAGGGCGATCACGACCCGGGCCCTGGCGTACCGGATGCGCGCTATCGCAAGTACACCGCCACCGCCAGCTACCTGCAGCCTTTCAAGTTGTGGGACGAGTCCTTCAGCTTCAGCAGCCTGATGACCGGCCAGCGCAGCGAAGACGTGCTGTTCAGCCCGCAGCGCATGAGCCTGGGCGGGCAATCATCGATCCGTGGCTACAAGGACCAATCACTGTCCGGCGACAGCGGCGGCTACTGGCGCAACGACCTGCGCTGGAGCCGCCCGGTAGCGCTGGAGTGGCTGCGCCCGGTGTTCGCCGAATACGGCACCAGCCTCGGCTATGACCAGGGCGTGATTCGCGGCGACCGCTACAACGGCGGCCAGCACGGGCGCATGTCGAGCAACTCGCTGGAGCTGTTCGCCCGTGGTGAGCACCTGAGCGCCAGCGTCACCTTCGCCCACTCCCTGGAACGCCCGGATGCCCTGACCGAGCGCGAAGCGCCGATCTACTTCCGCGTGGACGTACTCCTCTAAATTTTGCTGCAACGAGACCTGAACATGGACGACCGCCAACACGCCTTCCTGGCCCGCCAACCTTCCGCAGCCCTGCAAGCCCGTGACCGCTTCTGGGGCATGCCCAAGCGTGGCCTGGCGTTCCTGTTGGCCAACGTCATGTTTTGGCAGCCGATGTGGGCCCAGGCCGATGGCATCGTCGTCAGCGCCCCGGGCACCGGCCTGGACCGGGCAGGCAACGGCGTGCCCATCGTCAATATCGCCAAGCCCAACGGCAATGGCCTGTCGCACAACCAGTTCACGGACTACAACGTCGGCAGCAACGGCGTGATCCTCAACAACGCCACCGCCCGCACCCAGTCCACGCAACTGGGCGGGATCATTATCGGCAACCCGAACCTCAACGGCACGGCCGCCACCACCATCCTCAATGAAGTCAACGGCGGCAACCCCAGCCAGTTGCGCGGCTACACCGAAGTGGCCGGGCAATCGGCCCGTGTGATCGTGGCCAACCCCTACGGCATTACCTGCAACGGCTGCGGCTTCATCAATACCCCAAAGGCGACCCTGACCACTGGCAAGCCAATCATCGAGAACGGCCAGGTGAGCCGCTATCAGGTCGATCAGGGCAGTGTCGCCATCGAAGGCGCGGGCCTCAACGCCAACAACGTCGACAGTTTCGAAATCATCACTCGCAGCGCCAAGATCAACGCTGAGATCCAGGCGAAAAACCTGACGATTGTTGCCGGCCGCAATGATGTCGACGCTGACACTTTGAGCGCTACAGCCCGCGCCAACGACGGCAGCGCCAAGCCGCAGTTGGCGATCGACTCCTCGGCTCTGGGCGGGATGTACGCCGGCGCGATCAAGCTGGTGGGCACCGAGGCCGGTGTCGGGGTGAAGCTGGACGGGCAGTTGATTGCCAGTGGCGGGGATATTCAGTTGGATGCCAACGGCCACCTGAGCCTGGCGCAGACCTCGGCCACCGGCGCGGTCAACGTCAAAGCCGCGAGCCTTGATGCCCAAGGACCGGTTTACGCCGGCACCACATTGAAGGCCCAGACCCAGGGCAACCTGAGCAACCAGCAGAGTCTTGCGGCGCGGGACAGCATCACCCTGAGCGCGGGTGGGCAACTGACCAACAACGGCATTATTGAGGCCGGGGTCAATGCGAATAACACCCGTAATGCGGCGGGGGATGTGAGCCTGGAGGCGCAGAGTCTGAGTAACAACGGTAAGAGCGTCGTTGCCAGCCGTAACCTCACAGTCGACGTTGCGCAGACGCTGAGCAACAAGGGTGGGACGCTGAGCGCCGGGCAGACCGCCACGGTCAACGCCGCGACCCTGGACAATCAAAGTAAAGGACGGGTGCTCAGCAGCAATACGCTGAACGTCACCGCCAACACGCTGCTCAACACCCAGGGCACGGTCAGCAGCAACGGCAACCTGACGGCCAATGTCGGGCAGTTGAATAACACCAGTGGCGAATTCACCGGCTTGAGCGGCGTTACGTTGCGCGTTGCTTCGCTGGACAACGTAGCGGGTCTGGTCGCGGCAGGGCAGGGGTTGGATATCAACGCCAGCGGCCAAGTGAACAACCGCAGCGGCCGGCTCACTTCAAGCAAGAGCGTACAGCTCAGCGCTGCGTCGCTGGATAACACCGCAGGCCGTTTGCTCAGTGACGGTGCGCTCACCGCCCGCATTTCGGCGCAATTGCTGAATCAGGCGGGATTGCTGTCCTCGGCCGGACTGCTGACCCTCAACGCGGCGAGCCTGGACAACCGTCAGAGCGGCGTTGTCACCACAACCCAGGCCGCCAGCCTCAATGTAGGCAAGTTGGATAACCGCGGCGGTGAGCTGTCGAGCCAGGGTGTCCTGGCGCTGGCCGGCACCGAGCTGGACAACAGCAACAGCGGCAAAGTAATTGCCTACGGTGATCTGCGCCTGACGCTCGAACGCCTGACCAACCAAAGCCTCGGATTGATCTCGACCCGAGGCGTCCTGGCGGTCAACGCCGGCCAACTCGACAACCGCCAGGGGTCGCTGTATGCCCAGCGAGGGATGAACCTGGACCTGCGCGGGCAACTGCTCAACGCCCAAGGCAGCCTCAAAAGTGACGCCACCGCCAGTGTCAAAGCCGCCGGGATCACTAACGATGCGGGCCAACTGACCAGCATCGGTGCGTTGAGCATCGACAGCGCCGCGACCCTGAACAACCTGGGTGGCAGCCTGATCGGCGGTGACACGCTGTTGCTGAAGGCCGGTCAGGTGAACAACACCTCCGGTCGCATCGCCAGTGCCAAGGCCCTGAATGCCAGCGTCACCGGGCTGGAGCAACAGAATGGCCAATTGGTCAGCAACACCAGCCTTTCCCTCGACCTCAACCATGGGCAATTGAACAACCAGGGCGGGCTGATCAGCACCCCCGGCGCGCTGTTGTTGAACAACCTCGCCGCCGTGAACAACCGCGAGGGTGAGATCTCCAGCGACAAAGCCTTCAGCCTGAATGCAAACAGCCTGGACAACAGCGCTGGCAAGGTCGTCAGCAAGCAGGGCCTCAACCTGACCATCGCCCAGGCGTTGAACAACGCCCAAGGATTGGTCTCGGCCAATGGCCTTGCCGTGCGCGCCGCCAGCCTGGACAACAGCAGCGGCACCTTGAGCAGCGACGCCGACCTGAGCGTGAACGTCGACGCAACGTTGACCAACCTGGAAGGCGAAATTTCCAGCGCCGGCCTGACCCGGCTCAACGCGATGACCCTGAACAACCGCAACGGTCAGGTACTGGGCGATAACGCCTTGAACATCAGCCTGGGCGGCGCGCTGGACAACCGCGAGGGCGTGCTCGGTTCGGGCAAGGTCGTGGACATCCAGGCCGCGAGCCTGAACAACGGCAACGCCGGTCAGGTGATCAGTGACGGCAGCCTGAGCGCACGCATCAGCGGCCTGCTGGACAACCAGAGCCAGGGCGAAGTGATCGCCAAGGGCGCACTAGACCTGCAAACCGGTAGCCTCGACAACCGTGGCGGTCGTCTCACCGGGGTCGACCTGCTGACCGTGCGCAGCGATTCCCTCGACAACCGTGGCGGCAACATCCGCGCCGACAAAGCGTTGCAACTGACGGTCGCGCAACTGGACAACCGCAGCAACGGGATCATCACCGGCAAGGCCGGCGTCGGTGTCGAAGTCACGCGGCTGGACAACCGCGGCGGCCTGCTGAGCAGCGTCGGCCCGTTGAACTTGAAGGCCAATGAGGTGCAAAACGCCCTTGGCCGCATCTCCAGCCAAACCGACCTCACTGCGCTGATCGATACCCTGCAACAGCAGGGCGGCGCGCTGGTCTCACAAGGCAACCTGAGCCTGACCGGCAGCGTTCTGGATAACCGCAACGGTGGCTTGGTCGGCACCACAAAAGCGCTGGATTTGCAGGTTGAGCAGATCGATAACCAGGCGGGCGAACTGTCCGCAGGGCTGGACGTCAAGGTTGGCGCTCAACGCCTGGACAACAGCGACGGCGGCAAACTGATTGCTGGCAGCGCGCTTGAATTGAAAGTTGCGCAACTGATCAACCAGACCAAGGGCCTGATCCACGCCCAAGGCCGCCTCACGCTCACGGGCAATACGCTGGACAACAGCGGTGGCGCACTCAGTAGCCTGAATGCTTTGGTGATCACACTCGACAACGCATTGTTGAATAACACAGGCCTGATCAGCAGCGAAGGTGAACTGACCGTCAACGCCGGCAGCCTCGATAACACCGCCGGCAGCCTCGGCAGCGCCGGCGCGTTGTCCATCGTCAGCCAGGGTGGGCTGATCAACCAGGGCGGCTCCATCAGCACCGACGCTGGCCTGAGCCTCAAAAGCGCCAGCCTGGACAATAGTCAGAAAGGCCTGGTCTCGGGCAGCGCCGCCACCCAAGTCAGCACCGGCGCTCTCAACAACAGCCAGGGCGGGCGCCTGACCTCGGGCAACACCCTCAAGCTCACCGCCGCTCAGGTGAACAACGCCGCCGGCCGTATCGCCAGCAGTCAGGCTCTGACTGCATCTGTCACCGGGCTGGATCAACAGCAAGGAGAGTTGTTCAGCAACACCAGCGTCAGCCTGGACATGAACCAGGGCCAGTTGAACAACCAGGGCGGCCTGATCAACGCCCCGGGCCTGTTGCTGCTGAGCAACCTCAAGGACGTCAACAACCAGGGTGGTGAAATTTCCAGCCGGCTAGCATTCACCCTGGCGGCGCGGAATCTCGATAACAGCGGCGGCAAACTGCTCAGCAACCAAGGCCTGGTCCTGAGGACAGCCCAGGCCCTGAACAACGCCAAAGGGATCATCTCGGCCGCGTCCGTGGACAGCCACAGCGCCAGCCTGGATAACAGCGATGGCTTGATCAGCAGTCGCGATCAGCTCGATTTGAACGTAGATACGCTGCTCGACAACCAGCGCGGTTCGCTGATCGCCGACGGCGCGCTGACGTTGAACGCTGATCGCCTGGACAACCGTGCCGCCAACATCGCCGGCAAAGCCGGGCTCAACGCTACCGTCACCGCGCTGGATAACCGTCAAGGTACGCTGGTCAGCACCACGGACCTGACGTTGCAAGCGTCGAGCCTGGACAACCGCCAGGCCGGTTTGATCGGTGCTACAAAAGCGCTGGATATCAACGTTGACGACCTCGACAACCGTGGCGGCGAGCTGAGCGGTAACACCGGCGTCGCACTGGTGAGCAAAAACCTCGACAACAGCGACAGCGGCCAGGTATTCGCTGGGCAGGCGCTGAAGCTCACCGTAGATAAACTGATCAACCGCAACAAGGGTCTGCTCAGTGCCAAGACGCAATTGAGCCTTGAGGGCGGTTCGCTGGACAACAGCGGCGGCTATCTGGTCAGCCAGCAGAACCAGCGCATCGACCTCAGTGGCGACCTGATCAACACCCAGGGTCAAATCAGCAGCGAAGGCACCCTGGACGTCAGCGCCGCCAACCTGACCAACAGCGGCGGCAGCTTGTCCAGCGCGACGAACCTCACCGTTAAAAGCCTGGGCCGCCTCGACAACCAGGGCGGCGAACTGGTGACCGACGGCGCGTTGTCGCTCAGCAGCACGGCCCTAGACAACCGTCAGCAAGGCAGTATCAGCGGCAAAGGCGCGGTCAACGTCACCACCGGCGCGTTCGACAACAGCCAGAACGGACGCCTCAACAGCGGCAGCACGCTGAACCTCAATGCGGCCCAGGTCACCAACCAGGACGGCGGCCGCATCGGCAGCCAGGGCGCGTTGACTGCCTCGGTTTCCGGCCTGGATCAACAGGGCGGCCAGCTGTTCAGCAACACCTCGCTGAGCCTGGACATGAACAACGGCCAGCTCAACAACCAGAACGGCCTGATCAACGCCCCCGGCACGCTGCAGCTGAAAAACCTCAACGGCGTGAACAACCAGGGCGGTGAAATTTCCAGTGCTCAAGCCTTCACTCTGACGGCGCAAAACCTCAACAACGACGGTGGCCGGTTGCTCAGCAACCAAGGCCTGACCTTACGCGTCGTCCAGGCGCTCAACAACGTCAAAGGCCTGATCGGCGCGGCCAGCGTCGATACCGTTGCGCAAAGCCTGAACAACAACGGCGGCACCCTGACCAGTCGTGGCAAGCTCGACCTGACGGTTGGCCAACAATTAGACAACCAGGCCCAAGGCCTGATCAGCGCTGCGCAGTTGCTGACACTCAACAGCGGCAATTTGAACAACCAGGGTGGCAGCGTGCTGGCGGGCGGTGCATTGGTCCTCAACGCCATGGCCCTGAACAACAGCGCCAACGGCCTGATCAATGCCCAATCCAGACTCACCCTCGGCGCCGATTCGCTGGACTCCAGCGACGGCGGCGAAGTGTCGGCCAAAGGCGATCTGAACCTGACCCTGGCCGCGCTCAACCAAAACGGTGGACGTCTATTGGGTGAACAAGCCGTGACGCTGAACCTCGGCGGTCATGACCTGAACAATCGCAACGGCCTGATCACCGCCAAAGGTTTGCTGACCGTCAACGGCCTGCGCAACCTTGATAACCAGGGTGGCGAAATCTCCAGCAGCCAGAGCTTCAACCTCAGCGGCCAGACGATCGATAACAGCGGCGGCAAGCTGATCAGCAGTCAGAACCTGAGCCTTGATGGCGATAGCCTGGTCAACCAGAACGGCTTGATCTCTGGATGGCAAGGGCTGCAGGTCAACGGCTCCAATCTCGACAACCGCAACAACGGCACGCTCTCCAGCCGCAATGGAGACGTCGGCGTCACCCTCGGCGGGGCACTGCTCAACAGCGCTGCCGGTGCCCTGGTCGGCCAGAAAAAACTCACTGTCAGCGCCACCAGCCTGGATAACCGGGGCGGGATTCTGTCCAGCGGTGGCGACCAGACCCTGACCGTCACTGGCGGTTTGCTGAACAACGCCCAAGGCGGCTTGATCGACAGCGGCGCCATTCTGGTCATGAACGCCATGACCCTGGGCAACGTCAGCGGTACTGTCAACGCACAAAAAGCCTTGAACTTCACCGGTACCTCCCTGGACAACAGCGGCGGCAACCTGATCGGTAATGCCGCCGTGACCCTGGATTTACTCGGCGCCCTGACCAACACCAATGGCAAGCTCGCCAGCGCCGGCCCGCTGCGGGTCGAGCGCGCCACGCAGATCAACAATCAGGGCGGCCAGATCGCCAGCCAAGGCCTGTTGACCTTGCTCACCAGTGGCTTGGACAACCGCAATCGCGGCACCGTCGCGGCCAATGATTTGTTGGTCCTGAATACCTCCGGCGCCGTCCAGAATGATGCCGATGGCTTGATCTACAGCCAGAACGGCGGCGTGGAAATCGACGCGGCCAGCCTTACCAACGGCAAGGGTGTGGTGCAAAGCCAAGGAGGGTTGAAACTCACTGTCGATACGGACATCGATAACCAGAGCGGTCGAATCCAAGCCAAGGCCGGCGATGTGAGCGCAACGGGTCGCCATTTCGATAACCGTGGCGGCGTGCTCGCCAGCCTGCAAGGGATGCTCACTACCCAACTGACCGGCGTGCTGAAAAACGGCTACGACCTGAACAACAACCGCCAGGGCGGCATCACCCAGGCCCAGCGCCTGAACCTGACCGCACGCGGCGGCCTCGACAACTACGGCGGGCGTATCTCCGCACAGACCGGCGATGCCACCGTCACCACCGGCAATTTCGACAACCGCAACGGCGGCCTCTATGCCAAAGGCAAGGTCAACGTCAGCGCCAACGATTTCGACAACAGTGGCGACAACGACGGCCAGATCGCCGGCAGCCAGATCGACCTGGACCTCACCGGCGCGTTGAACAACCGCCAGGGGATTATCGAGAGTGACAGCACCCTGGCGATCAAGGCCGCGAGCCTGGATAACCAGACCGGGCAGTTGCGTGCCTTGGGTGGGAGCGGTACGACCAACTTTCAGATTGGCGGCCTGTTCGATAACCGCAATGGCACGCTGGAGACCGCCAACAATGGCCTGATCCTCAACGCCACCAACTTCCAGAACCTGGGCGGCAGTCTGTTGCATGTGGGCAGCGGCGACTTTGATATCTCCACCGCCAACCTCACCAACGCCGGCGGCAGCCTCGTCACCCGTGGCGGGTTGACGCTGACTGCCAAAAACTGGACCAACAGCAGCGTCATCCAGGCCGGGCGACTGACCGTCAATGTGGACAACCTGACACAGACCGGGACTGGGCAGTTGCTGGCTTCTACCAGCCTGGAGGGGAATGGGGAAAATTGGAGTAATGATGGGCTGATTGCCAGTGATGGTTCGATCAGTCTGGTGTTGGGGGGAAGCTACGGAGGCAGCGGACGGATGTCGAGCCTCGGTGGTATCGACCTGACCGCAGCGCAACTGAATTTGGGCGTGACTTCCAGCATCGCTGGCGGTGGCGACACCACGGTAAAGATCGGTGGACAACTGACCAATGCCGGGCGTCTGACCTCCAGCGCAAACCTGACCGTCCAGGCCGGGAACCTCGTCAATTCCGGAACCCTGGGTTCGGCCCGGAACCTCGTACTGAAAACTCCTTCGCTGCTCAATGACCGCGGGTTGGTATTCAGCGGTGCGGACATGACGCTGGGCGTGAGCAATTTCACCAACCAGAGCGGTGATCTCTACGGGTTGGGTAATGTGGTGATCGGTGGCTATGGCGCCGCCGCACGAGCCGCCAGCGTGAACAACGTCTCCGGCTCAATGGAGAGCGGCGGCACATTCACGATCAACGCCGATGGGTTCCAGAACCGTACCGAGGGCGCGGTGGCGTCTGGTGGGCGCAAGCTGATTTCGGGGTTTATCGCCAATATATGTAATGACTGCAAAGGGGACTATTACACCTTCACGCTGGCGGCCCGTGAGGTCTTTGAAAGTGTTGACAACGACACCAGTGCCTCGTCGCTGCTGACGGCCGGCAAGGATTTCGTGTTCCAAGGCAGCAGCTTTCTCAACAGTAAAAGTACGGTGAGCGCTGGCGGCAATATCAACATCGTGGCCGACAACGTACAGAACATCGGCGCGCAGAACGGAACCATCGAGCGCACGCGCATGTATCAAGTCGCAGGTATGAGCGACGGCGGTACCGGGCGGTTTTTCGCTAACGTCCTGACTCCTTACAACCAGCGCAATAATCCTGATTTCCCGTATGTCTATTACCTTGACCTGGACGGGAATATTCACAAGGCCATCCCCAAATCGACTCGCTACAGGGAAGGGGGGCGAGACGGTGAAACGCTTTCCGTGGTGACTCTTACAGATGTCGATACAGGGGCCGCTGTCAAAACACGTGGAGACTACAACCTAGTACTGTCTGGGCTCAGCTACGGTTTCGAGAACACCACGCAATCCCAGTACGACCCGAACAACCTGCTTCAGATGCCAAATCTGGATCAGTACAACCTTCTTAGTGACATCGAAATCGCCAAAGACAGTTCCGGCGCCGCAAGTACAGTCGGCAGCCGTAACGCCGTCATCCAGGCCGGCGGTAACGTCTCGATCACCGCAACCAAAGACCTGCAGAACAGCGTCATCCATGAGGACTACACCGCCAGTGGTGGTACCAATAAAGTGGCGGACACCCAGGCAAGCGGAACCGGCACCACGGTCGTAAGAATCAACAATCAGCTGCCACCTGATCGCGCCCAGCAGCAGGTAAACCCGCTGAGCCTTCCTGGTTTCGCCTTGCCCTCCGGGCAAAACGGTCTGTTCCGCTTGAGCGGCCAAGGTGGTTCGGCTCAACAGGCCACCCAGGCCAGCACCGGCTCGCAAAACTGGAGCATGGGCAGCGCCTCGATCAGCACCCGCCAGCGCCAACAAGACCTGCCTGATGCTCAAGCCCGTGATGTCCAGGTCGGTGCTATCGCGGCGGTGGGCACCAGTGATCGGCAACTGGCCCTGATCACTCGTCAAGCCAACGACAGCAACGTGAGCGCCAGTACGCTTAACGTCAGTGCGCCCGTGGAAGGCAGCCACTCGCTGCCAATGCCAAGTCGCAACAGCGGCGTTGGCATCGGGACTCAAGTGGCCGCCGTGAATGTCACGGGTACCAACCTGCTCCCAACGGCACAGGTCGTCCCACAGGTGGGCAATGCGGTGGATACGCCAGCTGCCGGCCAGGCGGTCGTGCGCGTTCAAGGTGTACCGGAGACTTCCTTCAAGTCCAATCCGCAGAAGTACCTGATCGAGACCAACCCCGTACTCACCGACCTCAAGTCGTTCATGAGCTCGGACTACCTGCTGCAAAACCTCGGCTACGACCCGGACCAAAGCGCCAAACGCCTGGGCGATGGTCTCTACGAACAGCGCTTGATCCAACAAGCGGTCGTTGCCCGCACCGGCCAGCGTTTCATCGACGGCCAGACCAGCGACGAAGGCTTGTTCAAGTACCTGATGAACAACGCCATCGCCAGCAAGCAGGAGCTCGGCCTGGCGGTGGGCGTGACGCTGACTTCGGAACAAGTCGCCGCGCTGACCCACGACATCGTCTGGCTCGAAGAGCACGAAGTGAACGGCGAAAAAGTCCTGGTGCCGGTGTTGTACCTGGCCCAGGCCGAAGGCCGCCTCGGGCCTACCGGTGCGCTGATCGCCGGTAATGACGTGACGCTGATCGCCGGCCAAAACCTCGATAACGTCGGCACCCTGCGCGCCTCCAACAACCTGTCGGCGACCGCAGGCAACGACCTGGTCAACAGTGGCTTGATCCAGGCCGGTAATCGTCTGGACCTGTTGGCGGTCAACAACATCGCCAACCAGGCCGGTGGGATCCTCGCCGGGCGTGACGTCAGCATCAAGGCGGTGATGGGAGACGTCGTCAACGAACGTACCGTGACCACCGCGAACGGCAATCGGCGACAGGACTTCATGGACAGCGCCGCCCGTATCGAGGCCGCCAATGACCTGGACATGGGCGCCGGACGCGATATCAAGAGCGTCGGCAGCGTCATGGTCAGTGGGCGCGACACCACGATCGATGCCGGCCGGGACGCGATCATCGTCTCAGCCCAACAGGAAAGTGCCAGCAACAATGGTGTCCGCAAAAGCGCGGTGACGCAGTTCGGCTCCAGCGCCCAAGCAGGCCGTGACCTGGTCGTGAACGCTGGCCGGGATCTCAACGCCATCGCCAGCCAACTCGGGGCCGAGCGCAACGTCGCACTGACCGCCGGGGAGAATATGACCATCTCCTCCGCGGCCGACGAAACCCACTCTTATTCCAAAACGAAAAAAGTCACCATCCAGGAAGATCACGTCAAACAGATCGGCAGCGCCATCACCGCTGGCGGTGAAGTGACGATGGGGGCCGGAAAAGACATGGCCATCATTTCCAGCCGCATCAGCGCCGGGGACGAGGCTTATCTGGTGGCGGGTGAGAATCTCGACGTGCTGGCGGCACAGGACAGTGACTATTCGCTGTACGACAAGAAGAAAAAAGGTAGCTGGGGGAAAAAGCAGACCAAGCGTGATGAAGTGACGAAGGTCACGAACGTGGGGAGTGAAATCACTGCGGGGGGCGATTTGACGTTGGTTAGTGGGGATGACCAGCGGTATCAGGCTGCGAAGTTGAACAGTGGGAATGACCTGACAGTACAAAGTGGTGGTTCGATCACTTTCGAAGGTGTGAAGGACCTGAGTCAGGAAAGTCATACGAAGAGCAGTTCCAGCATGGCCTGGAATTCCATGAAGGGCAAAGGCCACACGGACGAGACCTTGCGCCAGAGCCAGTTGGTGGCTAAGGGCGAATTAGTCATCGAAGCGGTCGATGGCTTGAATATTGATATCAAGCGCATTGATCAGAAAACCGTCAGCCAAACCATTGATGCAATGGTAAAGGCCGACCCTGAACTGGCCTGGTTGAAGGAGGCTGAAAAGCGAGGCGATGTTGATTGGCGTCGTGTGGAAGAAATTCACCAAAGCTTCAAGTATTCAAACTCGGGGCTTGGGGTCGCCGCTCAAATGGTCTTGGCAATCGCGCTGGCGGTGGTCACGGGTGGCGCTGGCGCAGGCCTGATTGGTGCCGCCGGAGGGACCTTCTCGGCAGGTTTCGCCAATGCTGTTCTGATCGCCGTGGAAACCAACGCAGTGAACAGCGCCATTAGCAACAAAGGTGATTTGGGCGCAGTTCTAAAAGACACCACCAGCAGCGAAAGCCTCAAAGGCTATGTGGTTTCAGGGATGCTGGGGGGCATTGGAAACAGCCTCGGCTACGATCCGACCAAGTTAGGATTCAACTGGGATAGTGCAGGGCAAGTTGTCCTGAAGACAGGGGCGGACACCTTGGTCCAAACCGCCATCCAAGGTGGCAGTCTGGGCGATAACTTTGTTAACAACCTGTTGGGTGCCGTTATTGATATTGGCGGGGCGGTTGCCGCCAATAAAATTGGCAATCTGAAATTGGCTGAAGGCAGCCCGACCAAAGTCGCCGCCCATGCCTTGGTCGGTGGTTTGAAGTCGATGGCCATGGGCGGCGATTTTAAAACGGGAGCCTTGGCAGGAGGCGCCAACGAAGCGCTCGTACAATACTTGGCGGACTTGGTGCTACCTGAGGGCTATGACCCAAATCGACCGGGAGGCGAGCAGGATAAAGCCAACCTGTTGGCGATGTCGCAGTTGCTTGGTGTGCTCACAGCGGTGGTTTCAGGCAGCGATCCGCGCATCGCGGCAGACATCGCCGCCAACGCCACCCAATACAACTACTTGAATCATTCCGATCTCGAGCGAGCGGCCAACCAGTTGCAGGGGTGCAGTGACAGTAAATGCATAGACGAGGCCTATACCACATACCATAAGTTAAGCGAACAACAGACGCAGGAGGCACTAGTTAGCTGTGCTCAGAACCCAGCAAGCTGTCCGGTTATCTCTAAGCAGGTTGCCGAGGCACAAGCCAAGACTGAACAGCTCCGTGACCAGATGGACTCTGCATCACCCGAAGCCCGTAAGGTCTATGAACTGTTGATTGCGGAAAACAACGAGTTCCAGAACCTGTTGGCAGGGGTGACCACAGAAAATGCGACCCAAGCAGTGGCAGACATTCTTGTTTCGGAATGGGGGGTGAGTCCGGAATATGCTAAGGCT
>NZ_JACNDD010000101.1:0-24736 GCF_017351395.1 Pseudomonas sp. FW305-28 | reverse complement strand
TGTGGCCGGGGAGATTTACATCGGCGGTGTGCAGGTGGCGCGGGGTTACCTGAACCGTCCGGAACTGACCGTCGAGCGTTTCCTGCGGGATCCGTTCAGCCGTGCGGCGAATGCGCGGATGTACCGCACCGGCGACCTGGGTCGCTACCTGCCGGATGGCAACATCGAGTACCTGGGGCGTAACGACGATCAGGTGAAGATCCGTGGGTTCCGTATCGAACTCGGCGAGATCGAGGCCAAGCTTGCCCAGCATGAGGCGATCAAGGAAGCCGTGGTGCTGGCTCGCGAAGACGTGCCGGGGGCCAAGCGCCTGGTGGCTTATTTCACCGTGCACGGTGACGAGCACAGTGTCGAGATCGAAAACCTGCGAACACAGTTGCAAGCCCAACTGCCGGAATACATGGTGCCGGCGGCTTATGTGCGGCTTCAGGCATTGCCGCTGACGCCGAATGGCAAGCTGGATCGCAAGGCATTGCCGGCGCCGGACCTGGCGTCGATGATTACCCGTGAGTACGAAGCGCCGCAGGGCGCTGTGGAAACGACACTGGCACAACTGTGGGCCGAGCTGCTCAAGGTCGAAAAGGTGGGGCGTCATGACCACTTCTTCGAATTGGGTGGGCACTCGTTGTTGGCGGTCACGTTGATCGAGCGCATGCGCCAGGCCGGCTTGAGCGCCGATGTGCGCGTGCTGTTCGGCCAGCCGACCCTGGCCGCGTTGGCGGCAGCCGTGGGCGGTACGACGGAAATCGTGGTGCCGGACAACGGCATCGTGCCGGGTTGTGAGCGGATCACCCCGCAGATGTTGCCGCTTGCCGACCTGACACAGCAGGAAGTCGACGCCATTGTTGCCTGGGTGCCCGGTGGCGTGAGCAATGTCCAGGACATCTACGCCCTGGCGCCATTGCAGGAAGGGATCCTGTATCACCACCTGGTTTCGTCGCAGGGCGATCTCTATGTGCAGCAGGCCATGTTCAACCTGGAGGACCGTGCCCGGTTGGATGCGTTCGTGAGTGCGCTGCAAGGCGTGATCGACCGCCACGATATCCTGCGCACGGCTGTGCTTTGGGAGGGCTTGCGCGAGCCGGTGCAGGTGGTGCTGCGGGAAGCGCCGCTGGCGGTGCAGACCTGTACGGTCGAGCCGGGCGAGGACGTGGCGACGCAGCTTCGTGAGCGTTTCGACCCTCGGCACTCTCGGCTCGATGTGCGCCAGGCGCCCATGATGCGGCTTGCCTGTGCCTATGACGACGAGCACCAGCGCTGGGTCGCGCTGCTGCTGTTTCATCACATTGCACTCGACCACACCGCGCTGGAGGTGATCCAGCACGATATGCAAGCGTACTTGCTCGGGCAGCAGGCTCAGTTGGGCGATGCCGTGCCGTATCGCAACTACGTGGCCCAGGCGCGGCTTGGCGTGACGCAAAGCGCCCACGAGGCGTTCTTCAGGGACATGCTCCAGGATATCCAGGAGCCGACCCTGCCATTCGGTCTGCAGGACGTGCAGGGCGACAGCCATGTCATCGAACAGGCCCGGTTGGGCGTGGACGACAGTTTGAATCGTCGCCTGCGGACACAATCGCGACTACTTGGCGTCAGCGCGGCGAGCCTGCATCACCTGGCCTG
The DNA here is from genome assembly GCF_017351395.1 of Pseudomonas sp. FW305-28. NCBI lineage: Bacteria > Pseudomonadati > Pseudomonadota > Gammaproteobacteria > Pseudomonadales > Pseudomonadaceae > Pseudomonas > Pseudomonas sp. FW305-28. Next base: position 23,116 of record NZ_JACNDD010000101.1, on the reverse strand, counting down.
GGCGCGGGTGGTGGGCGCCGTGTCCGGGCGCGAAGACGTGGTGTTCGGTACCGTACTGATGGGCCGGATGCAGGGCGGTGAGGGGGCCGATCGGGCGCTAGGGTTGTTCATCAACACCTTGCCGCTGCGGGTTGACGTCGGCGTCGACGGGGCCCGGGCAGGCGTCAAGGCAACGCATGCGCGTCTCACCGCGCTGCTGGGACACGAACATGCGTCGCTGGCACTGGCACAGCGTTGCAGCGGTGTCGCTACGTCGACGCCGTTGTTCAGTGCACTGCTGAACTACCGGCACACTGCAACGCAGGTCACCGAGGAGGCCCAGTCGGCCTGGAACGGGATCGAGGGGCTCGGCGGCGAGGAGTGGAGCAACTATCCACTGTCGCTGAACATCGACGACCTCGGCGAGGCCTTTGTGCTGACCGCCCTGGCGGAGTCGCGCATCGGGGCAGAACGCATCTGCGGCTACATGCACACGGCGCTGGAAAGCCTGGTCGATGCGCTTGAGCGCACGCCCGAGGCACCCGTGCGTGAGCTGGCGATATTGCCAGCGGCGGAACGCCGGCAACTGCTGGTCGACTTCAATGCGACCGACACGGTCTATCCCCGCGAAGAGACGGTCCACGGCTTGTTCGAGGCCCAGGTCAGGGCCCGGCCTGACGCGATTGCACTCCAGCATGGGGCGCAGCAACTCACCTACCGTGAGCTGCACGAGCGAGCCAATCACCTGGCGCATTGCTTGCTTGAACGGGGCGTCCAGCCAGGGTCTCGAGTCGCGATCATGCTGAACCGTTCGTTCGAGCTCATCATCAGCGAACTGGCGATCCTCAAGTGCGCCGCCGTCTATGTACCGCTGGACCACCATGCGCCCGAGGAGCGGCAGCGTTTCATGTTGCAAGACAGTGCCGCGGTGCTGGTGTTGACGACCCGTGACAGGGCCTTGCCGGAAGACATGCCGCGATTGGACCTGGACACACTGCAATTGATCCAGGCTGCACGGCCGGCGGTATTCCCCGGTCAAACCAGCGATACACCGGCGTACATCATGTACACCTCGGGCTCCACGGGCCACCCGAAGGGGGTGATCGTGCCGCACTTGGCCATAGGCCGATTGGCGATCAATAACGGCTACGCGGATTTCGGTGTACAGGATCGCGTGGCGTTCGCCTCGAACCCGGCGTTCGACGCCAGTACGATGGAAGTGTGGGGGGCATTGCTCAACGGCGGGCGCGTTGTGATCATTGATCACGAAACGTTGCTCAGCCCGACGCAATTCACCCAGGCGCTGACAGAGGCCGAGGTGTCGGTGCTGTTCGTCACCACCGCCATGTTCAATCAGTACCTGGTCTTGATCCCGGATGCTCTGGCAGGCTTGCGGATCCTGCTGTGCGGTGGCGAGCGCGGTGATCCGGCTTCCTTCCGGCGGCTGTTGGCCCATGCTCCTTCGCTGCGGCTGGTGCATTGCTACGGTCCCACCGAGACCACCACCTTTGCGACGACCCATGTGGTCTCTGCCGTGCCACATGGCGCAACGAGTGTTCCGATCGGCCGTCCTATTGCCAACACCCGGGTGTATATCCTCGATGCCGCGCGCCAACCAGTACCTGTGGGTGTCGCGGGGGAGATCCATATCGGGGGTGTCGGGGTGGCCCTTGGTTACCTGAACCGGCCGGACCTGACCGAGGAACGCTTCATTGCCGATCCGTTCAGCGATTCGGGGAGCGCACGCCTGTACCGCAGTGGCGATCTTGGCCGCTGGCTGCCCGACGGCACCATCGAATACCTGGATCGCAATGACGGTCAGGTCAAAATACGTGGCTTCCGTATTGAGCTCGGTGAGATCGAGGCCCGTTTGCACGAGTGCCATGGGGTGCGCGAGGCCCTGGTGGTAGCGCGGGAAGACAGTCCGGGCGACAAGTGCCTGATCGCGTATTACACCGAGCACGAGAACGGTGGGGACCTCGATGCGGACGTCCTGCGCGCCCAACTGCGCTCCGTGCTGCCGGAATACATGATCCCGGCGGCCTACGTGAGATTGACGGCGTTGCCGCTGACACTGAACGGCAAGGTCAACACCGGGGCGTTGCCGGTACCGGAAATGCACGCTTATGGGAGCCAGGACTACGAGGCGCCGCAAGGCGACCTGGAAGTCACGCTGGCCGGCTTGTGGGCCGACGTCCTGAAGCTGGAGCAGATCGGTCGTCACGACAACTTCTTTGAGCTGGGCGGTCATTCACTGCTGGCGATCCGGCTGGTCGGATTGTTGGCACAGGCCAACCTGACCATCTCGCTGGCCGAGCTGTTCCAGCACGAAAGCGTCGCATCGATGGCATCGATGCTGCTGGCCCGCACCGAGGATGCCCAGGTCAAGGAGGCCATCGTACCGGTGCGCACCACTGGCCAGCAGAATCCGCTGTTCCTGGTGCACGAGTTCAGTGGCCTGGACCTGTACTTCCCGATGCTGGGCAAGCACATCGATCCGGATATCCCGGTGTATGGCCTGCCTGCCGTCGAATGGGGTGAGCCGCAGTTGCAAACGATGGAGTGCATGGCCTCGCGCCTGGTGGGGATCATTCGTTCGGTACAACCCAAAGGGCCTTATCGCCTGGCCGGCTGGTCGTTCGGTGGCGTGCTGGCCTACGAGACCGCGATCCAGCTGATCGGCCTGGACGAGGAGGTCGAGTTCGTCGGTCTCATCGACAGCTATCTGCCCCGGCTGGTGGATCAGGGCCGGTCGCGCTGGGCATTGGACGAAGCCCACAAGCTGCATCTGCTGGACCGCTGCGATGTTTTCTGGAGGGCTGCGTTGCCTGGCGAAGAAGTACTTGCAGTGATGCTGGAGAATCTGGCCGATCTGCAAGGACAATTGGATCGATTCGATTTCACAGGTCTGGTGCAGCATTGCCGCGACGAGGCGTTGCTGCCTGCCGAGCTGGCCGTCTATAGCGCGGAGCAACTCTGGCAGTACCTCGATCGCGAAGTGGCCCATGGTCACGCGTTGGCCCATTATGCGGTGTATCCGATTTCCGTACCGGTGCATCTGCTGGTGGCCGAAGAACGCAAGGACGACGCGCCCGAGCACTCCGGCTACCTGGGCTGGGACGCTGTCCTGCCCACGTCTAAGTTGCATTGCATCAAGGTGCCGGGTAACCACCAGAGCATGATGCAAGCGCCCCATGTCAAGGCATTGGGCCAGGCCATCACTGCTGCACTCCACACCGCCGCATCGCGTCCGGCCCCCTCACCGAAGAGCGGTTACCAGCCGCTGCTGACGATCCAGGGTGGGCGTACCGATCGAGCGCCGATCTTCTGCGTGCCGGGAGCTGGCGACAGCGTGACCGGTTTTATCGGGTTGACCGATGCCTTCGGTCCTGACTGGCCTATCCATGGGCTGCAGCACCGCGGGCTGGATGGCAGCACGGAGCCTTTCAGCCTCGTGGAGACGGCCGCCCAGGTGTACCTCGACGCGATCGACAAGGTCCAACCGGAGGGGCCGGTGCATCTGCTCGGCCATTCCTTTGGTGGCTGGATCGTGTTCGAGATGGCGGCCCGCCTGCATGCCCGGGGTCGCAAGGTGGCCTCGTTGACGCTGATCGACAGTGAATCGCCGGGCGGCAACGGGGTGGTGGGCAAGCCCTATACCGCGACGGGGGTGCTGAATCGACTGATTGAGGCGATGCAGTTGGCTTCCGGCAAGTCGTTGGGGATCGATGCCACGGTCTTCGGTACCCAGGACGATACCGCGCAGATGCGTTTGCTGCATGCGGGCATGGTACGGGCCGGCATGCTGCCGCAGCGTTCGGCGGTGGATTCGATGCGCGGTCCGGCGCGGGCCTTCGGTACGGCCCTGCGCACGGTGTATCAACCGCAACATCGCTACACCGGGCCGGTGCGGTTGGTGCTGGCCGATGATCCAACCCTGGACACGGCCGGTAACAAACGCGAACAGGAACAAATGATCGAAGGATGGCGCAAGCATATCCCCGACCTCAGTATCTGGTACGGTCCGGGCAACCACTTCACGATCCTCAAGGCCCCTCACGTACACAACCTGGCAGCCTGGTGGCAGGACGGCCTTCCCATGCTCGACGAGGAGGCCGCCAGTGACTACGTATGACTGTCTCTCCTTGACGCGCATCCATGGAGCCCGGCGCCACGTTGGCCGGGTCTGAAATCAACGCACTCATGGTTATTTATGGAAAAGTCGAAGTTTCGCAAAATCGCTATCGTGCTCGTACTGGTCGTGGTGGCCGGTCTGATTTTCTACAGCGCGCAATCGCCGGGCAAACCGCCGGAGTACCTGACCGCCACGGTCGAGCGGGCTGACATCGAGAACTCGGTGTTGGCGAGCGGGACGCTCCAGGGGGTCAAGCAGGTCGACGTCGGTGCCCAGGTATCGGGCCAGCTTAAATCGCTCAAGGTCAAGTTGGGCGACAAGGTCAAGAAGGGCCAGTGGCTGGCGGAAATCGACCCCATGCTGGCACAGAACTCATTGCGCCAGACCCAGGTCAACGAAGAGAACCTGATGGCCAAGCGGCAGGCCACGGCGGCGCAACTCAAGGACGCCAAGGCCACCTATGACCGCTACAAAAAACTGCAGCCGGACGACGCGATCTCCAAGCAGGAGTACGAGACTGCCGAGTCGAACTACAAAGTGGAAGCGGCGAACCTGCTCTCTCTCGATGCGCAGATAAAGGACGCCCGTATCCAGGTGGAAACCGCACGGGTCAACCTGGCCTACACCCACATCGTCGCGCCGATAGACGGCTATGTCGTGGGGATCGTGACGCAGGAAGGCCAGACTGTGATCGCCGAGCAACTGGCGCCGGTCCTGCTCAAACTCGCCGACCTGGACACCATGACGGTCAAGGCGCAGGTATCGGAGGCCGATGTGATTCACATCGTTCCCGGCCAAGAGGTGTATTTCACCATCCTGGGGGAGTCGGAAAGGCGCTACTACGCGACACTGCGAGGCACCGAGCCTGCGCCGCAGAACTTCCTCGAAACCCAGGCAGCCGGGGCGCCCAAACAGAACACTGCGGTGTTCTATAACAGCCTCTTCGATGTGCCGAACCCCGATCATCGCCTGCGTATCTCCATGACTGCCCAGGTTCGTATCGTCTTGGACAAAGCCAAGGATGTGTTGACGGTTCCCGTCGCCGCGCTGGGGGCGAAAAACCAGGATGGCAGCTTCGTGGTCCGTGTGCTCGATGCCGAGGGCAAGGCTCAGCCGCGCAACGTGCAGACGGGCATCAACAACAACGTCAGGGCCGAGATCAAGGATGGCCTGGCTGAAGGTGACAAGGTTGTCATCGGCGAGCCGACCCCCGCCGTGGCAGGAGCCTGACCATGACGCGACCACTGTTGGAACTCGAGGGCATCACCCGCAGTTTCCTTGCGGGCGAAAAGGCGTTCATCGCGCTCAAGAACATCAACTTGACGATCAATGCGGGCGAGGTGGTCGCGATCACCGGTGCTTCCGGTTCCGGCAAGTCGACCTTGATGAATGTACTCGGCTGCCTCGATCATCCGGACGCCGGAAGCTATAAGGTGGACGGGCGCGAAACCGGTTCGATGGACGACCGTGAACTGGCCAGGTTGCGGCGCGACCACTTCGGTTTCATTTTCCAGCGCTACCATTTGCTGCCGCACCTGAGCGCCTTGCACAACGTCGAGATGCCGGCTATTTACGCCGGTGCCGCAGAGTCACAGCGCCACAACCGTGCCGGGGACCTGTTGAAGCGCCTGGGGTTGGTGGGGCACCTGAGCAATCGGCCGAGTCAACTCTCGGGTGGCCAGCAGCAGCGGGTGAGTATCGCTCGGGCACTGATGAATGGCGGCGAGATCATTCTGGCGGACGAACCCACCGGTGCGCTGGACACCACCAGTGGCAAGGAAGTCATGAAGATCCTGCTGGAGCTCAATGCGGCGGGGCATACGGTCATCATCGTGACCCACGATGAGAAAGTGGCGGCTCACGCCCAGCGCATCATCGAGATCCGCGACGGTGAAATCGTCAGTGATCGTCCCAATCCGCAGAGGCCGCTGCAAGATCCGTCGGCACAAGACACACGCCCGGCCAAGGTCAAGCCCACAAACGGCCTGCTCGCCAGCTTCGGCCTGTTCAGCGAAGCGTTCAACATGGCCTGGGTGGCGCTGGTCTCGCATCGAATGCGAACCCTGCTGACCATGTTGGGCATCATTATCGGTATCACCTCGGTGGTATCGATCGTGGCGATTGGTGAAGGGGTCAAGCAGTATGTCCTCAAGGACATCCAGGCGATCGGCAGCAACACGATCGAAATCATGCCTGGGTCCGACTGGGGGGACAGTCGCTCGACGGCTATCGAAACATTGGTGCTGTCCGATGTGACCGCCCTGGGCGATCAGTATTACATCGACAGTGCGACGCCCAACCTGGGTCGCAACCTGCTATTGCGTTATGAAAACATCGATGTCAATGCGACCGTCAACGGTGTGAGCGCGAGTTATTTCCAGGTTCGCGGAATCAAGATCGGCTCGGGTGTGGCGTTCAGCAAGGACGATGCCCGGCGGCAATCGCAAGTGGTAGTCATCGACCACAACACAAGCCACAGACTGTTCGGCTCGCACACAGACCCACTGGGTAAGGTGATTCTTGTCGACAACCTGCCTTGCACGGTCATCGGCGTGACCGAAGACCGCAAAAGCGTCTTCAACACCAGCAAGAACCTGAACATCTGGATGCCCTATGAAACCGCGGCCGGTCGGTTGCTGGGCCAGCGTTTCCTGGACAGCATCACGGTGCGGATAAAGGACGGGCAACCGAGCAAATTAGTGGAGGACAACGTAGTCAAGCTCCTGACCCAACGCCATGGCATCAAGGATTTCTTCACCTACAACCTCGACAGTGTGATGCAAACGGTGCAGAAGACCAGCCAATCGCTGGCGCTTTTGCTCTCGTTGATTGCGATCATCTCGCTGGTGGTGGGGGGCATCGGAGTGATGAACATCATGCTCGTCTCGGTGACCGAACGTACCCGTGAGATCGGTATCCGCATGGCCGTCGGTGCACGCCAGTCCGACATCCGCCAGCAGTTCCTGGTGGAGGCGGTGATGGTGTGCCTGATGGGGGGCACGATTGGCATCGCCTTGTCGTTTGGTATCGGCTACGTCTTTTCGATCTTCGTCAAGGAGTGGCAGATGGTGTTCTCGGTGGGATCGATCGTCACCGCTGTCGTCTGTTCGACCCTGATCGGCATCGTGTTCGGCTTCGTGCCCGCGCGCAATGCCGCGCGACTCGATCCGATCAATGCACTGGCACGGGACTGACCCGGGCTACCCAGGCTTGAAGCCAGGTAGGGAAGCCTGTGGCGAGGGAGCAAGCTCCCTCGCCACATAAGGTGTGCCTGGCGCCTTATACCGCTACGCGTGCCGCATGCGGACGAGTCTCGCCGACCTTCCTCACCGCCTGTTCGAAGCGGTCCAGCACCATGCCGACCTCGGTCTCGGTGATGGTCAGGGGCGGCAGGAACCTGAGCACTGCGCCATGGCGCCCACCGGTTTCCATCATCAAGCCGTTGTCGAAACAGTTGAGCTTGATGGCGTGTGCCCGGGCGCCGTCAGCCTGGCCGGCGCGCTGGTTGTCGGCCGGCTTGGTGATTTCCACGCCGATCATCAGTCCGCGACCGCGGATATCGCCGATGAATGGAAAACGCTGCGCGATGTCCCGCAGGCCACTTTCCAGTCGTTCGCCCATCCGGGCGGCATGGGCGACGAGATGGTCCTTGCGGATTTGCTGCATGGTGGCAGCGCCGGCAACCATCGCCACCTGATTGCCGCGGAAGGTCCCCGCATGCATGCCGGGGCCCCAGGTATCCAGATGTTCGGCGTAGACGATCACCGCCAGTGGGTAGCCACCGCCGATGGCTTTGGACAGCACCAGGATGTCGGGGACGATGCCGGCGTGCTCGATGGCGAATGTGCTGCCGGTACGACCCAGGCCGGTCTGGACTTCATCGACGATCAGCAAGATGTCCTGCTCGAGGGTGATTTCCCGTAGCGCCCGCAGCCAGTTGGCCGAGGCCGGGATGCAGCCGCCTTCGCCTTGCACCACCTCGACGATGACCGCCGCCGGTTTGGCGATGCCGCCCTCCGGGTCCGAGAGGACGGTACGGATGTATTCGATGGACAGTTGATCGGTATGCTCGCCATTGGTGCCGAACGGGCATCGAAACCGATAGGGGAAGGGCAGAAAGTGCGTGCCTTGGGCGATCAGGCCATCGCCGGTCTTGGGGGACAGCTTGCCCATCGCCGACAGTGCGCCGGCCGTCATCCCGTGGTAGCCGCCGTGGAACGCCATCAATGGCGAGCGCTTGGTGTAGTGGCGGGCCAATTTGATGGCGGCCTCGACGGCATCCGAACCGCTGGGCCCGCAGAAGAGAATCTTGCTGGTGTCGCGCATTTGCGCAGGCAGCATCGAGAACAGCTCCTGCACGAACGCATGCTTGGCCGGTGTGGCCAGGTCCAGTGCCTGCTGCAGGTGATCGCTGTCGAGGAAGCGCATCACCGCATCCCGGACCTCGGGCGGATTGTGCCCCAGGGCCAGTGTCCCGGCGTTCGACAGGCAATCGAGGAACTCCTGGCCGCTGGCATCCTTGATACGCATGCCCTTGCCGCTGACGAACAGGCGCTGGAAAGTCTGTGCATAGGTACGTGCGTTCGACTCGACGTTTTCGAGGTAAGTGAGTGCTTCCATATTCGATCATCCATTGGCTATGGAACGTGAACCGAGCGGGGCCATTCATGCTCGACAGCAAGTGCAGCCATTACTGGGCAGGTCGGGCTCATTTCAACAGGCCCCCGTCTTTATCGCGAGTTTTCCTGCCGACACCTGTCCCCAATTTCCACGCCAGACATTGGAGCGGGCGCAAGGTTAAATAACTGCCATACGAGCCTCATCAAGCCATCGTTAATAATCCGCCATCTCCCTGAGTTGTGCCGGTGCCGGGTGCTTGCTGTTTTCACCTTTGACACCCCTAGAGAACCCTATGCATGTCTTCAAGCCTCCAGAGAGCATATTGCTGGTGACACTGTGTGCGGTGGCCTTGAGTGGCTGCGTATTGGGCCCTGACTATCGGGTGCCAGACGTCCCGATCGCCGCCAAATGGCAGGCACCGGTGCCCCATGGCGCGTCCGTGGCCGCGTTGGCCGACTGGTGGCGGCAATTCGATGATCCGGCATTGACCGAGCTGTTGCGCCTGGCCGAAGCCGATAGCCCGTCCATGGACCAGGCTTGGGCGAATATCTCGCTGGCCCGTGCGACCGCCGACAGTGACGCCGCCGATGCCTTGCCCAAGTTCGACGCCAGGCTGTCCGGTGGCCGAGGCGGGCAGCAGACCGGTTCGCAGCGCCTGGGGGGCTCAGGTTCCTCTGCAACGATGGATGCCGCCTGGGAGCTCGATCTGTTCGGCAAGTTGCGCCGCAACAATGAAGCCGCCAACTCCCGCGTCGAAGCACGGGTGGATGACTGGCATGACGCGAGGGTTTCCCTGGCGGCCCAGGTGGGTGATTACTACGTGCAGTACCGAGGCTGCCAGAAGTTGGTATTGGCTTACCGTGACCAGGCCCAGTCACAGCAAGACACCGCGCGCATGACGCGCCAGTCGTTCGGGGCGGGCTTCACGTCCTCCGCCGACGCCGCGCTGGCCGATGCCAGTGCCGCCAGCAGCGCTGCTGCCCTGGTCCAGCAGCAGAGTGAATGCCAGGTGCTGCTCAAGAGCCTGGTGGCACTGACAGGCAGTGATGAAGGGCGACTGCTGGACGTGCTGGGCCACACGCCGGCGCAACTGCCCAAGCCGGCAGAACTCAATGTGCAACAGGTTCCGGCCGACTTGCTGCGCCAGCGCCCGGACATTGCCTCCGACGAGCGCGAGCTGGCAGCGGCGAATGCCGAGATCGGCGTGGCCCAGGCTGATCGCCTGCCGAGCCTGAGTCTTTCCGGGACGATTTCCGTGGGAACCATGGTGGGCCAGCGCAACCGTTCCTGGTCGCTGGGCCCGGTGCTGTCGGTTCCGCTGTTCGACGGTGGCAAGCGGCGCGCCGCGGCGCAGGGTGCCAAGGCCTCGTATGACGCGGCCCTGGCGGTCTATCGCCAAACGCTGCGCACCGGTGTGATGGAAGTGGAGCAGGCCCTGGTGCGTCTCGATGCGGCACGTCGCCGAGAGTCGGATGTGGAGCGCTCCACCGCAGGTTTCCGGGAGTCTTTCGAGGCCATCGATCGCGGTTGGCAGGCCGGCAATGTCAGCCTGCTGGACCGGGAAACCGCACGCCGCCAGGCGCTGACAGCCGAGATTGAATTGATCACCTTGCAGCAGAATCAAGTGCGCTACTGGATCGCCCTGTACAAGGCACTGGGGGGCGGCTGGCAAGCCGATCAGCCCCTGGCGCGGAGTCGGGCATCGGGCGGGGACGGCGCGTGAGGTCGCGACCAGGCAAGTTCGCGTTGGCGATCGCAGTGTGCGCGATCGTGGTGGCGCTGATCTATTTTCGCCGGGGCGCTGAGCCAGTCGAGGCCGCCCCCCGGGTCAGCAGCTTGAGCGTGGAAGTCGTCCAGGCGCAACGCCAGGTCTGGCCACAGTTACTGTTTGCCAACGGCGCGCTCGCCCCCTGGCAGGAAGCGGTCATCAATGCCGAGACCAGCAACCTGCGCATCGCCAGTATCGAGGCCGATGTGGGCAGCCGGGTGAAGAAAGGCCAATTGCTGGCCACGCTGGCCAGCGAAACGGTGGTTGCCGAAGAGCACAAACAGAAGGCGCTCGTCGCCCAGGCCGGCGCGAACCTGGAGCAGGCCCGTTCCAATGATCGTCGGGCCCGGGTCGTCGGGCAGGGCGGGGCCCTGTCGGAGCAACAGCGTGAAGACTACCGGATCAAGGTCGCGCTGGCCGAGGCTGACCTTGCCGGTGCTCGTGCCGAATTGCAGAGCACGCGGATCAGGCTCGGACAAACCCGCATCCTCGCCGTGGACGATGGCATCATTTCGGCGCGCACGGCGCTGCTTGGCAAGGTGCTCTCCGCCGGCGACGAGCTGTTTCGCATGGTGCGCGACGGCCGCATCGAATGGCAGGCCGAGCTGGATGCCCGCCAACTGGCCCAGGTTCAGCCAGGCCAGGTCGCCCGTATGACGTTGCCCGACGGCCAGAGCCTGGAAGGGCGCGTGCGGCTGGTATCGCCCACGTTGAATACCAAGACCAGCCGGGGATTGATCTACGTCTCCCTGCCCACCGACAGCGCCGCCCAGGCCGGTATGTATGCCAGCGGCCAGATCGAGCTGGCGCCCCGCGAGGCCGTTACGGTGCCAGACACTGCCGTCATCCTGCGGGACGGGCGTTCCTATGTGTTCACGCTCAATGATGACATGCGCGTAGTCCAGCGACCGGTGGTGGTCGGCCGACGCTTGCATCAGGCCGTGGAGATTCTCAGCGGCCTCGATGAGCCTGCCCGAATCGTGCGTGCTGGCGGTGCGTTCCTCAACGATGGTGCGAGTGTGACCCTCGTTCAATCCCAGGTCGTCCAGCCATGAACATTTCAGCCCTGTCGATCCGCCATCCGGTGCCGGCCGTCATGCTGTTCATTCTGCTGACGCTCTTTGGCCTGTCGGGTTTCGAGAAGCTCGCCATCCAGGATTTCCCGGACATGGACCTGCCAGTGGTGGTGATCAGCGCCACGCTGGAGGGCGCGGCCCCGGAGCAACTGGAAACGGAAGTGGCGCGCAAGATCGAGGACAAGCTGACGTCCCTGCGCCTGCTCAAGCACGTGACGACGACCATCACCGATGGTGCCGTCAACATCAGCATCAGCTTTGACATCGACAAGGATGGCAACGAGGCGCTCAACGAAGTGCGTAACGCGGTCGACAGTGCCATGGCGCAGTTGCCGGCGAGCCTGGACACACCCTCGGTTTCGCGGCTGACCACCAGCGCCTCGGCATTGCTCACCTATGTCATCGACTCCGATAACCTGGATGAAGAAGCGTTGTCGTGGTTCGTCGACAATGAGTTGAGCAAACAGCTGCTGGCGGTGCCTGGGGTGGCAATGATCGCGCGCATGGGCGGTGTCGACCGGGAAGTCCAGGTCAGTCTCGATCCGGCCCTGATGGCGGGCCTGGGTATTCGCGTCACGGACATCGCCAACCAGTTACGGGCGATGCAAAAGGACAACTCCGGTGGCCAGGGCAATCTGGGCAGTGGCCAGCAAGCCATGCGGACCCTGGGTGCCATTGACGATCCGGCGGCCCTCGGTGCCATCGACATTCCCAGCGGCGACGGTCGCCTGCTTGCCCTGGGGCAGTTGGCCGACATTCGCGACACCCACGCCGAACGCAGCACCCGGGCGTTTCGCGATGGCAGGCCCGTGATCGGTTTCCAGGTCACCCGTTCCCTGGGGTTCTCCGATGTCGGCGTCGCCAATGACGTACGCAAGGCCATGATCGCGTTTGAAAAACAGCATCCCAACGTGCAGATCGTTGAAGCCAGTGACACGGTCAAGGCCGTGCTCGCCAACTATCACGATTCGATGAATTTGCTGTACGAGGGCATGCTGTTGGCGGTGCTGGTGGTCTGGTGGTTCCTGCGGGACTGGCGCGCCACGCTCATCGTCGCCACGGCACTGCCGCTGTCGATCATCCCCACCTTTGGCGTGATGTACCTGGCCGGGTTCACCCTCAACGCCGTCTCCCTGCTGGCCCTGGCGCTGGTCATCGGTGTGCTGGTGGACGATGCCATCGTCGAGATCGAGAACATCGCGCGACACTTGCGCATGGGCAAAACCCCGCTTCAGGCCGCCACCGAGGCCGCGGATGAAATCGGTCTGGCGGTGCTCGCCACCACGGCCACCCTGGTTGCAGTGTTCCTGCCCACGGCGTTCATGGGGGGGATCGCCGGAAAGCTGTTCCGCCAGTTCGGCGTGACGGCGTCGGCGGCGCTGCTGTTTTCACTGCTGGTGGCACGGCTGCTGACGCCGATGATGGCGGCTTATTTCCTCAAGGCAAGGCATGAAGCCGACCATGACAGCCCGTTGATGACTCGCTACCTGGGCTGGATCCATGTCAGCCTGACTTGGCGCAAGACGACGATGGGCCTGGCCGGCCTGTGCTTCGTCGGGGCTCTGGCGCTGGTCCCGTTGCTGCCCACCAGCTTCCTGCCAGCGCAGGACACCGGCCGCAGCAAGATAACATTGGAGATGCCGCCAGGAACGACACTGGAACACACCACCGCGATGGCCTTGCAGGCCAGCGAGCGGCTGCGCGAACTCCCCGACGTCACGCATGTGTTCAGCTCGGTGGGGACCGCCAGCAGTTCGGGCGCCGGGCCTGGCGATATCACTGGCGCCGGCGATGCGATCCTGACGGTGGAGCTGGCGCCTCGGAATGTACGCGATCGCAAACAGGTGGAGGTCGAAGCGCAGATGCGCCAGGTGTTGCGCACGCTTGCGGGAGTACGCATCAATGTTGGTGGCGATGGCAGCGGAGAGAAGCTCAATATCGTGCTTGCCAGTGATGACGGCGATCTGCTGGAGCGCACGGCAAGCGCCCTTGAGCCCCAGTTGCGTGAGTTGCGCGGGATCGGCAATGTCTCGTCCAGCAGCGCCTTGCAACGACCGGAAATCCAGATGCGGCCGGATTTTGCCCGGGCAGCGGAATTGGGCATCACCAGCCAGGACATCGCCGATACCTTGCGCATGGCGACTTACGGCGAATACTCCTCGCAACTGGGAAAGATCAATTTGTCCCAGCGCCAGGTGGACGTGCGAGTGCGCATGGATTCGCTGTTGCGCGACGACTTGCAGGCGATCAGCCAATTGCGGGTAACCGGTCGAGACGGCCAGGTCGCACTGGCCTCGTTGGGGGACATCAGCATGGGCAGTGGGCCGGCGCAAATCAGCCGACTGGACCGTCTGCGCAATGTCACCCTGTCTATCGAACTCAACGGTCGCAACCTGGGTGAGGTCATGGCCGAGGCCCGCCAACTGCCGGTGATGCGCAACTTGCCAGCCGAAGTGAAACTGGTGGAGCAGGGCGAATTGCAGTTGATGACGGAGTTGTTCGCCAGCTTCGGCCTGGCCATGGCCATCGGCGTGTTTTGTATTTATTCAGTCCTGGTGTTGCTGTTTCACGACTTCTTGCAACCAGCCACGATTCTTTCGGCCCTGCCGCTCTCGCTGGGTGGCGCGTTGTTGGCCTTGCTGGTGTGCAATTTCAGTTTTTCCCTGTCGTCGGTCATCGGCTTGTTGATGTTGATGGGCATCGTGACCAAAAACTCCATTCTGTTGGTGGAGTACGCCATCATGGCTCGCCGCGATTATGGCCTGGGTCGATACGATGCGTTGGTGGATGCTTGCCACAAGCGTGCCCGTCCGATCCTGATGACCACCATTGCGATGGGGGCCGGGATGTTGCCGACGGCGATGGGAATGGGCGAAGACCCGAGCTTCAGGCAACCGATGGCGGTGGTGGTCATGGGTGGTTTGCTGACGTCGACGTTGTTGAGCTTGCTGGTGGTGCCGGTGATTTTCACTTACGTGGACGATGCGCTTGAATGGCTGAAGCGTCGCACTCGATCGCCAATGGAAGAGGGGGCGCTAGAGGAAGTTTGAGGGGGAAAACAATATTCCCCCAACAAGTACTCGATTCGGTCAGTGAGCGAGCAATCGTTGGGGGTGGGTTTAAACGGCTTGTTGGATCGGGCTATTGCCATTCCATTCCATGTGAGCCGGTGTGGCATCCATCGAATGCATCCAGCGGATCAGCGAACGACGCCCACCAATCCCCATCTTTATGGCGGCGCGCTTCAAATAGCTTTCGACTGTATTGACCTTCAGGTTCAGTTGCTCGGCAAGTTCGGGGGCAGTGCGTCCGGCCAGCAAACCTACGCACACTTCCGTTTCGCGAGAGGACAGACTCAATCCTGACTGTAGCAATCGATCGGCGAACCTTTGGCGCAGCGCTTCCATGCCGCCGTTTTCCGAAGCGTCCAAAGCCAGAAGAGGGTCCTGCTGAGTGGATTCCGGTGGAACAAGGGCTGCCACGTGCTCCTCGACCATGGGCAACAAAAGACAGGAAAAGTCTTTCAATAAGGCATGTTCTTGTGCGGTAAATCCCTTCGAAAGAGGCGATCGATAGATGGACAGTACATAACGACGACCATTCTTTCGGGTCGACAGGTGTAATTGCGTCGTCGTGCTGTAACCGGGAGCTTTTTCTGATCGCTCGGATTTAAGCAGGCACCGGGAAAAATTGGGTATTTTCTGCGGTGCTGCATCTTCAAAGAGTATGTCGTCGGCCAGGAAAAATGGCTTGGCGGTGTGGGTGTCCATGAGTGCACCGACGCAAGCGTTGTCGAGGCCGACGCAACCTATGCTGGAGGTGCTGGGTTCAGACATATTACTTGTGCCGATCCGTTGTTCGGTAATATGTGTTGCATCCACGGGTATTTCCGTGAGTATCAGGTCGTGCAACATACGCGGGAAATTGCGACTGCCGGTACTGGCAATGACTTTGCCAACGTGCGGGAATAATCGTTGTAGGTTCATCCTTTCTCCAAAATCATCCAATTATTTGATTAAAGTTGCAGTTCAGTGTGCATGGGTATCTTTGCCGGAATGTTTCGATTGGGCATTATCTGGGTAGTACCCAAGGATTTATGGAGTGTATCTGACGAACGGTGTGTCATGAGGGGGGTGGTAAGTACCGTTGTTCTGTTGATGGCATTCTTGTTGAGGACCTCGTCGTAAGTTTTAAAGGTGCATGGCAAAGTGCCGTAGATGATGTGTTCTCCCTTCGAGCCTAATGCCGTATTGAGTCTTTCAATTGGCCAGCCAGACCGTTTCAGGATTTTTTCCATAAAGGTATCTACGACGATTTCATAGGCGTGAATTTTTTGTTGTTGAGCGAACTTAATCATTGACAGGAAAAGTGCCGCTGTGCGAATGTCTACATTAGCTCGGGTGAGTTTTCCCGTGGAGAAATTATTGGTTGAAAGTGCAAATCTTGTGGCTTCCCAACAGTGACCCAAGTGCGGTCTGTTTTTTTCGGTTGGAAGGATAAAGCTCAGGGGGCCGCTCATCAATGTGGGTTTGCTGGAAGGACGTAGTCGAACACAGCCGGTAACGCGGTCGTTTTCATGGGCATAGATATAGACCGCGTCGGGGTCGTCGTATTCATCCCACTCATAATCGCTGCCTTGATAACTTTCAATGTCCCACTTCTTTCTATCGATGAAGGCGAGTTTGCGAATGGACAGTATTTGTTCGAGGGTTTTAAGAGGGATTTTTGAGTAGCTTACGATGCTGGTGGATACGCCGGAAAATCCATAGGTGCATGGGGAGTAGTTCATGGATGCGACTTCTTGGCTGCAGGTGTAGCTACTGTTGACTTTGCACTACGGTATTTCAACTGTCCTAAAGTACAGTCTTTGATTTATAGAGTGTGCAGCCTATTTAGTAGGTGCGGTTTTTTGAGCGGATTATAATTTTTGATTTGCTTGTTAGTTGTGGATTTGTATCGTCGAGAATCCAAAAAAGTATAGGTGGGGCCTGGTGGCAAACGGGTGTTGGTCGAGGGGAATTGCATGAGTTAAAATAGGCTCGATCTATTGTTTTTTTGACGATCATGAAAATACCACTCGTAACCAATTGATATGGGGTTGTTCAAAAAATTGACGCGCACAGATAGAGCCTGGCGTCTGTAAATAAACGGTCATCTGGCAATGGGTAGGGTGACTTTCTTTCGCGGGTTGATCCCCGACTGTGCGTCCAAGGAATATCGATTGACGAGTGGATTTTAGTATGTGGCACATTGATGGTGGTCTAGTGTGTTTGCTCTATTTAAGTTGGTTGTCTGACCTCGTATGACTGAAATGGCTGACTTCATGGCACTGTGCTTGAAGTCATGCGGAAAGATGATGGATTGATCTGACCCTGAAAATGAGCCGTACAGGCTTCTGAATATGGATGGATGCTATGAATTATATTGCGTTTTCGTTGTTGACCGTATTGTTGGTTCCGGGACCGACGAATTCATTGTTGTTGCAGGCGGGTGTCAGTAGAGGGTTCAACACGCGTTCGATGCGCTTCGTTGCAGCTGAATGGTTGGCATACGTTATTCAGATGACGATGTGGGGAGTGTTCATTGACTTGCTGATGACCGATCACTCGTGGGTGGTGATCGCTACCAAGATCTTTGCTGTGTGTTTTCTATTTTATATTTCCTTGAAGCTTTGGTTCTCGGTCAAAGAGCATGCGCCTGGTGCAAGGGCGGGTATTACCGTTCCGGATTTGTTTGTGGCAACGCTGACAAATCCCAAGGGGTTGTTTTTTGTTTCCTTCGTTGCGCCGGCGGGCACGTTCCTGTCGCTGGAGAATTGGCTGTCATTCATTCTGCTATTTACAGCCATTATTTTTCCGGTAGGGCTTGTGTGGATCGCAGCGGGCGCTTTTTGTGGTCGAAAATTTCACGCGATTGTATCTGGACGATTTTTAAATCGAGCCATTTCCCTGGTGATTGGGTTGTTCGCCTGTGGCATGCTTTTCAATATCGCATCCCAGGTGAGTTTCGTCTGATTGTGCTCTGATGGCGTCGAATGCGGGCGGTGCCAGGGCGGTGCAGTAAGTAAGATTTAATAACACAAAGCGTTATTTAGATGAGGTTCAACTGCGCCGCTTTGAACATGGCTTGCTTGACATTGGTGCAGTCCATTTTTTCAGTCATTTGCTTGGCATGAAATTTCACTGTTCGCTCGGTGATATTCATGATCAAACCGATCTCCTTATAGTTTTTGCCAAGCGCAAGCCAACGCAGGAATTCAATTTCCCTGGGTGATAGCTTGAGTGTACTCTCGACAACGGTCTCAACCGGGCGGTGCTGGTTGGCGATGAAGCTGAGCGTTTGAATAATGAATATGTTCTCCCTGACAATAGTTGGGAAATCGGGATCGTTTTCTTCCGAAGATAGGTGAACGGAGCCAAACGATCTGCCGGGCTCATGAATCGGAACAGTGAACCCTTGCTTGATGCCATAGGATGCGGATTGATCGAATATTTCCGGATTATTGTCGATTTCTTGTGGGATTTCATCCCAGAAAAAAGGCATGGCGGTAATGGCTGTGTTGGCCATCACAGGGTCTGATTTGTACAGTGAGTTCTTGCGGTAGGTGTCCACCCATTCGGCGGGATAGTTGCTGTGGATGGAGACTTTTGAATTGTCGAAGGGCATGGGCTCCAAGTGAACATAAGCAAATTTTTCAAGCCCGAGTTTCGAGAATATCCAGCCTAGTATCTCGGTGTACTCTTCGTGGCTTTTTCCTGGAATATTATTCTCCACCTCTTGAATTAAATTGAGCAGTTGGCTTGAAATGGGCTTGAGCATAGTAGTCGCGCTCGAAAAATATTAATGTGAATACCTGTAGGTAGCAAAGGCTTCACCTTGATATTCGCCAAGCGGAGGAGGGAAGTTTTATAACGTTGCCATCAACATCCGCACGCTGCTTTGTGACCGCTATCGGGGCTGTGAAAGGGGCTGGAGTATCGGGCGGGGTTTTCCTGTTCATCGGGGTTCGCTTCAGGGCGCGATAATTACCCCTCATGCCGCCGTGTAATGCCTGCTCTCTCAATTGAGATGATGTCATTTTGCGTCCTTGCCGGTGTAACCTCAGCCCTTTGCCCCTGAGGTTGTAGTTAATTACGACTACTGAAACGATTAACTGGAGGACAGTATAGACAGCTTTTTCGCAACAGCGAGAAACATTAAAAAACCTTTATTTTTCACCGTGCAAAGCCCTTTTCAGGAAGGCTGCCGTTCGACTCTCCTGGCATTTCGTCACCGTTTCCGGAGCCCCGCAAACCACCACGTTTCCGCCCTGGGTGCCAGCCCCCGGGCCGATATCGATGACCCAGTCACTCTGCGCTACCACTCGCATGTCATGTTCCACCACAACCACCGTATGACCTTCCTCCACCAGGCGATTCAACTGCACCAGCAAGCGATCCACGTCCTGGGGATGCAGCCCATTGGTCGGCTCATCCAACACATACAAGGTTGCGCCCCGGGCCTTGCGCTGCAGTTCTGTCGCCAGCTTGATCCGCTGGGCTTCGCCGCCGGACAGCTCCGTGGCCGGTTGCCCCAGGCGCAGGTAGCCCAGTCCAATATCTTGCAGCACTTGCAACGAACGCCTGGCCGCCGCTTGTTCGGCAAACACCTCGAGTGCCTGGTTCACGGTCAGCTGCAACACCTGGGAAATGTCCAGGCCCTGCCAGCGAACTTCCAGGGTCTGTGGGTTGTAGCGGGCGCCGTGGCAGGTGGGGCAGGGGGCGTACACGCTGGGCATGAACAACAACTCCACGCTGACGAAGCCTTCACCTTCGCAGGTTTCGCAACGCCCCTTGGCGACGTTGAAGGAAAACCGCCCGGCATCGAATCCCAGTGCCTGCGCCTGTTCTGTGGCGGCAAACAGTTTGCGCACGTGGTCGAACAAACCGGTGTAAGTGGCGAGGTTGGAGCGCGGGGTACGGCCAATGGGTTTCTGGTCCACTTGGACCAACCGCTTGACCGCATCGAGCCCGGCAACAACGCGCCCGACACTGGTTTGCACGGGTTCGTCTTCCAGGCTTTGCTCGTCGGGTTCGGCGTTGGGGCTGGCCTGGCCCAGGTGCGCGCCGACCAGATCCAGCAGGGCTTGGCTGACGAGGCTGGATTTGCCTGAGCCAGAGATGCCGGTGACGGCGGTGAAGCAGCCCAACGGGAAGGCCGCGTTCAGGTTGTCGAGGTTGTTGCGGGTGATGCCTTCCAGGCGCAGCCAATCTTTGGGTGCTCGTGGACTGCGTATCGCAGTGTTTCCTTCGCCAAAAAGATAGGCACGGGTGCGTGATTCCGGCACCTGGCCAAGGCCTGCCGGCGGACCGCTGTAGAGGACTTTGCCGCCTTGTTCACCTGCGTCCGGGCCCACGTCGATGAGCCAGTCGGCGCGGCGCATGGTATCGAGGTCATGTTCGACCACAAACACAGAGTTGCCCGCTGCCTTGAGGCGTTGCAGGGCGCCAAACAATGCTTCGCTGTCGGCCGGGTGAAGGCCGGCGGAGGGTTCGTCCAGCACATAGATCACGCCGAACAACTGGGAATTGAGCTGGGTCGCCAGGCGCAGGCGTTGCAATTCGCCGGACGAAAGCGTCGGCGTGCTGCGTTCCAGGGCGAGGTAGCCAAGGCCCAGGTCGATCAGCGTGACGATCCGCTCCAGCAACTCGGCGGCGATGCGTTGGGCAGCCAGCCGTTTCTCCAGGGAGAGGTTGGGTGTGTGGCGGGCGTCGGGCCCGCCCGCATGGGGATTGTCGCCCCTGGCGGCGCGCTGCTCACGGGCCTCGCGGGTTTGCCGATGACTGAGGACTTCTCCCGTTTCTTCGGCCTGTGCAAGGTAGTCGGGCGCCAGGACCTGCTTGAGCACCTCGGCCAGTTCGAGCAGCGGCAGGTGCGACAGCTCGGCGATGTCCAGGCCGGCAAAGGTCACGGTCAGCGCCTGGCGCTTGAGGCGTTTGCCCTCGCACACCGGGCACGGGCTGGCGCGCATGTATTGCGCCACGCGTTTGCGCATCTGGGCACTTTGGGAATGCATGAAGGTGTGCAGCAGGTAGCGCCGGGCGCCGCTGAACGTGCCTTGGTAACTGGGTTCGAGCTTGCGCTTGAGGGCGGCGCGGGTCTGGGCCGGCGTCAGTCCGGCGTAGACGGGAACGGTGGGAGTTTCTTCGGTGAAGAGAATCCAGTCCCTTTGCTTTTTCGGCAGGTCGCGCCACGGGATGTCGACGTCATACCCCAGGGTCACCAGGATGTCCCGCAGGTTCTGGCCTTGCCAAGCCATGGGCCAGGCAGCCACGGCGCGTTCGCGGATGGTCAGAGATGGGTCTGGCACCATGGAGGCTTCGGTCACTTCATAGACCCGGCCCAGGCCGTGGCATTCCTGGCAGGCGCCCTGGGGCGTGTTGGGCGAGAAGTCCTCGGCGTAGAGCATGGGTTGGTCGGCCGGGTAGCTGCCGGCGCGGGAGTAAAGCATGCGAATCAGGCTCGACAAGGTGGTGACGCTGCCCACGGATGAACGTGCGCTGGGGGTACCGCGTTGTTGCTGCAAGGCGACTGCCGGCGGCAGGCCCTCGATGCTGTCCACGTCCGGTACGCCCACCTGGTCGATCAGGCGCCGCGCATAAGGCGCGACGGATTCGAAGTAACGACGCTGGGCTTCGGCATAGAGCGTGGAGAAGGCCAGCGACGACTTGCCGGAACCCGACACGCCAGTGAATACCACCAGGGCATCGCGAGGGATGTCCACGTCGACATTCTTGAGGTTGTGTTCACGGGCGCCACGCACCCGGACGAAACCGGTGGCGTGCGGCAATGAAGAGACGGTGGCGGGGCCGGAGCTTGCGGGCATGGAGCGTTCCTTGTGGGCGTCTGCTTAACGCGTTGGGGCTTTCAGGTGAAGCGGCGTCACGCAGAGAATGGAAGCTGGGTCACAGCGTTGACAATTATGCGACCGGCTTCGTCCATTCTCGTGCGATAAAAATTTACTCCGGACAAAAGAGATGAGAAAAGCTTCGCAGTTTTCCCCCGGATACGGACCTCCCCATGCCTCGTTCAAAACTGCTCTCTAGATTGTTTGTCGCTCTGCTGGCCGGCGCGGCGCTGTGGTACATGTGGATGATCACCAGTGCCAAGCTGGAGTGGGGTGGCGACAGCCCCGATCAGCAGCAAGTGGGCGCCGTGAAGGATACCCGCTTGCGCGCGATGACCCAGTATTGCACGGGCGTGACGGTGACTCCGCAGGGGGCTTGGCTGGTGGGACGCCTGGAGGAAGAGGCCCAGGCGCTTGAACCGTCTGCTGATGTCGTGGACCTGGATGCGGTGGTCTATGGCAAGCCCGCGGAGGCTGAAGAAGCGGAGGAGCCCGGGACCTTTGCCCGATTGTTCTCTCGTGCCGAAAAGGAAACTTCCTTCATTTCCCGTCTGGATGCTCAAGGGCAATTTCAGCTCGTGGCCCATGTCAGCGGCGCCGCTTGTCTTGTGGCCAGCCCCGACGGGAGCAGTGTATTCCTGCTCACGGGCCTGCGTCGGCCTGAAACGGCGAATACCCATGAGCCCGATCAAACCGTGATCCTTCGCAGTGATGATCAAGGCCAACGCTGGACTTGGTTGACCAAAGGTTGGTTTCCCGAGGCCGATTCGTTGGCCTGGAACCTGGTTCCCTATTTCCACGGCTCGAATGAAGTCTGGGCCGTGGGCACACCGGACGTGGTGGATGAAGACAGCGATGAGGAAAAACCGACAGCCGTTTCCACCGGCGTCTTTTACTCGGCCGATCGCGGTGCGAACAGCTCGCCGATAATGGCGCCTGAGTCGCTGCTGGTGTCCGCCGAATACGCCCGTGGCAAACGTCCTGACATCACTGATTGGGGCACGAACGCAGGCGAACAGGGGGAAATCCAGACCCATGTCCTGCAGCTCGATGCACAGACGGCCTTTATCTGGGTGTCCCAACGCTTCTGGGGTGGCCATCCCGATGGCGTCAGCCACAATATCGCGGTCAATGTCACGACACGGGCCCGGTTGCAGGCCAAGGCAGGGCATTGGCAGGTGGTGGACAAGCAGCGCCATGACAACTTGTTCGTGAGCAAGCTGCTACAGAACGATGCCGGGCGTGTGATTGGACTGATTGACCAGGGGGAGCGCGGGCAAGATGTGGTCGCCGAACTGGATACCGCCGCGCTGACCTGGACGCCCTTGAGCGACCTGCCCAGTGTGTTCGCGCCATTGGCGTCGGATAGCCAGGTGCGTGGCAGCAATTTCTGGATGGGGCAAAACACCCTGCTGATCAACACCACCAGCAATCACCATCCACCGCGCTGGCTCTACTGGTGGTCGGACGCGAACATCTCCGCCGATGGGGTGTTTTATTCCAAGGATTGGGGCCGCTCCTGGCAGCGCCTCGCCATCGGCGGTTACCTGGGCATCCTCGGTTTTCAAGCAGAGCAGGATCGGGTGATCTGGGCCAAGGGCAACTGGTACGACAATCATGACGGTCGCATCTATTCCTATGGGTTGCGCTGA
>NZ_JACNDD010000100.1:0-24906 GCF_017351395.1 Pseudomonas sp. FW305-28 | reverse complement strand
CTCGCTCCCACAGAGGGCTTTGGCGGCTCTGAAGCAGGGTTCAGGGTTGGCTATGCCAACCTGCCAACAGCCCCGGCAGTTCGGTCAGGCTGCGAATTTCCGCATCCGGTACATGGTCGGCATTCCAGGGCTTGCCTGCCGGGTTGAACCACACCGCGCGCAGGCCGGCCTGTTGGGCGCCGGCGATGTCGTCGCCCGGGTGATCGCCAACGTGCACGGCGGTCTGTGCCGTGGCGCCGCCGCGCTGCAGGGCTTCGTGGAACAGCCGGGCGTCAGGCTTGGCGATGCCGATGTCTTCGGCGCACAAGGCGAACTTGAAGTAGTCCGCCAGCCCCAGGCGTCGCACGTCGGCGTTGCCATTGGTGACCACGCCGAGGGCGAAATGATTGGCCAGGATTTCCAGGGTGGGCTGCACCTCGGGAAAAATCTCCAACTGATGACGGGCGTGCAGGAACGTCTCGAAGGCCTGGTCCGCCAGTTCAGAGGCGTGCCACTGGTCGTAGCCGGCTTCCTGCAAGGCACGGAACAGCACCCGCCGGCGCAGCGCACTGATGCGATGCTTGAGGTTGGGTTCTTCGCGCAACACTTGCTCGCGAATCGAAAAAAGATGCTCCACCGGTAGCCCGCCCAGGTTCGGTGCGTTGTCGCTCAGCCATTGGCGGAGTATGGCTTCGGCGCTGGCGATTACCGGGGCGGTGTCCCACAGGGTGTCGTCCAGGTCGAAAGTGATGAGTTCGATGGTCATGATTCGTCGCCCTTGATGCGTTTGGCCCTGGGGTGGGCACTGTCGTAGACCGTCGCCAGGTGCTGGAAGTCCAGGTGGGTGTAGATCTGTGTCGTCTTGATGTCCGAGTGGCCCAGCAGCTCTTGAACGGCGCGCAGGTCCTGGGAGGATTCCAGCAGATGGCTGGCGAAGGAGTGCCTGAGCATGTGTGGGTGCAGGTTCTGCCCCAGCTCGCGTTCGCCGGCGGCCTTGACCCGCAGCTGAATCGCCCGCGGGCCGAGGCGCCGACCGCGTTGGCTGACGAATACCGCGTCGTCGGTGGGGTTGGCCAGGGCCCGCAGGGGCAGCCACAGTTCCAGGGCTTCACGGGCCTTGCGGCCGACGGGCAGCAGGCGGGTCTTGCTGCCCTTGCCGAGCACCTGGACCATGCCGTCGGCCAGGTCCAGTTGATCCAGGTTAAGCCCCGTCAGCTCCGAAAGCCGCAGGCCGGAAGAATAGAACAGCTCGAGAATCGCCTGGTCGCGCCGGGCCAGGAAGTCATCTTCGACGGCGCCTTCAAGCAATTGCAGGGCGCGGTCGGTGTCGAGGGTCTTCGGCAGCCGGCGTTCGCCCTTGGGCGGTGCCAGGCCGGTGGCCGGATCGTGATCGCACAGGCCTTCGCGATTGAGGTAGTGATACAGGCCGCGCACCGCCGACAACAGTCGCGCCAGGCTGCGGGAGGACTGTCCCTGTTGGTGCAGGCGGGCGATCAGGCTGCGCAAGCGCTGGATGTCCAGGGCCGACCAACTGCCGATGTTCTGCTTCTGGCACCAGCCCAGCACTTTTTCCAGGTCGCGGCGATAGGCCAACAACGTGTGGGGCGACACCTGACGCTCACTGCGCAGGTGTTCGCAGTAGGCGTCCAGTTGCCGCTCCATCATCAGCGTACCGAGCGCAGCGAACCGGCGACTCTTGGCAGCACCCGGCCGGTGACTTCGGCGATGTAGCTCAAGAAGAGCGTGCCCACCGAACTCTTGTAGTGCTGCGGATCGCGGCTGGCGATGGCCAGCACGCCGTGCACGCCCTGGTGGGCGATGGCGACGACGGCGGTGGAGCCGATCTGC
This sequence comes from Pseudomonas sp. FW305-28, assembly GCF_017351395.1. NCBI lineage: Bacteria > Pseudomonadati > Pseudomonadota > Gammaproteobacteria > Pseudomonadales > Pseudomonadaceae > Pseudomonas > Pseudomonas sp. FW305-28. The sequence goes on along the minus strand of NZ_JACNDD010000100.1, from coordinate 23,079 downwards.
TTGCGCTGTTCTTCGCCGAACAGGAAGTCCAGCTCATGTTCGCGCAGGCTGCCGCTGACGCTTTTGTTTTCCGTGAGCAGGCCGCCGATGGCCGTCTGCGCTTCGGCGTGGGTCACCCAGCGGCCCACCGGCATGGCGTTGTCGCCAAACAGGATCAGGCTGACAAAGGGCACCTGGAAGTCCTGGCGCAGGCTGTCTTCGACGCTCATGACCAGGTCTTCGAGGGTGCTGGCGTCCATCAGGGCCAGGATCAGCCGACGGGTCTTGTCGAAGAGCCGGTCGTTGTCCCGGGCCACGTCCATCAGGTGCGAAAGACGATGGCGCATTTCGATGTTGCGCTCGCGCAGGATCTTCATCTGGTGCTCCACCAGCGACACGGTGTCGCCGCGCCGGTGGGGGATGCGCATCGTCGCAAGCAGTTCTTCATGCTCGACGAAGAAGTCCGGATGAGCCTCCAGGTAAGCGGTCACCGCCGCGACTTCTGGAAGGCTGGGAGATTCGTCGGGCTGTGGGGCTGGAACCTGTGGCTGATCGGTCATGGGTTTGGCTCACTCAAAGACGAACTTGTCCTTCGTATACGCGCACTGCCGGGCCGGTCATCATCACCGGTTGGCCAGGGCCCGCCCATTCGATGGACAGGCGCCCGCCGGGCAGGTCGATCAACAATGGCGAATCCATCCACCCCTGGCTGATCGCAGCGACGGCAGCGGCACAGGCGCCGGTACCGCAGGCCTGGGTTTCCCCGGCACCGCGCTCCCAGACGCGCAATTGTGCGCGGTGACGGTCGATGACTTGCAGGAAACCGACATTCACCCGCGCGGGGAAGCGCGGATGGTGTTCGATTTTCGGCCCCAGCTCATGCACTGGGGCGCTGTTGATATCGGCCACTCGCAGCACGGCATGGGGGTTGCCCATGGAGACTGCCGCCAGTTCCACCGTGTTGCCATCGACTTCCAACGGATAGCTCAGGGCCTGGGCCGGCGCTTCGAATGGAATGTCCGCCGGTACCAGGCGCGGAGCGCCCATGTTGACGCCGATCTGGCCGTCGCTGCGCACATCCAGTTCGATGATGCCGCTCTTGGTCTCGACGCGGATCTGCCGCTTGGCGGTCAGGCGCTTGTCCAGCACGAAGCGGGCGAAGCAGCGCGCGCCGTTGCCGCATTGCTCCACTTCCGAACCGTCGGCGTTGAAGATCCGATAACGGAAATCCACGTCCGGGTTGTTGGGCGCCTCGACGATCAGCAACTGGTCGAAACCGATACCGGTGTGCCGGTCTCCCCATTGCTTGGCATGCTTGGGCAGGATATGCGCGTGCTGGCTGACCAGGTCGAGGACCATGAAGTCATTGCCCAGGCCGTGCATCTTGGTAAAACGCAGCAGCATGGTTTTACTCCGGCAGCAGGCTTTCGCCGGCAAACAACTCGGCTACCGTCTCGCGGCGACGCACTTCGAATGCCTGATCACCGTCCACCAGCACCTCGGCGCAACGGCCGCGGGTGTTGTAGTTGGAACTCATGACAAACCCGTAGGCACCGGCCGAATGCACGGCCAGCAAGTCGCCTTCTTCCAGCGCCAGCTCTCGACCCTTGGCCAGGAAGTCACCGGTTTCGCAGATCGGCCCGACGATGTCGTAGGGGCGGGCCGCGGTGTCGCGAGGGCGCACGGCGGTGACGTCCATCCACGCCTGGTAGAGCGCCGGGCGGATCAGGTCGTTCATCGCCGCATCGACGATGGCGAAATCCTTGTGCTCGGTGTGCTTGAGGTATTCGACCTGGGTCAGCAGCACGCCGGCATTGGCCACGATATAGCGGCCGGGCTCGAACATCAGCGCCAGGTCACGGCCTTCGAGGCGCTCGCGCACCGTCTTGATGTAGTCGGCCACCAGCGGCGGCTCTTCATCGCGATAGCGCACGCCGACACCGCCACCCAGGTCGATGTGGCGCAGGTAGATGCCGCAGTCGCCGAGGCGATCGACCAGCGCCAGCAGGCGGTCGAGGGCATCGATGAAGGGTTCGAGGGTGGTCAGTTGCGAGCCGATGTGGCAATCGACACCCAGCACTTCCAGGTTCGGCAGCTGGGCGGCGCGTACGTACACGTCCTCGGCGTCGGCAATGGCGATGCCGAACTTGTTTTCCTTCAGGCCGGTGGAAATGTACGGGTGGGTGCCAGCGTCGACGTCCGGGTTCACGCGCAGGGAAACCGGCGCGCGAACGCCCAGCTCGGCGGCGACAACCTGCAGGCGCTCCAGCTCATCGGTGGATTCGATGTTGAAGCAGTGCACGCCGACTTCCAGGGCGCGGCGCATGTCTTCGCGGGTCTTGCCGACACCGGAGAACACGATCTTGTCGGCGCTGCCGCCCGCGGCCAGTACGCGCTCGAGCTCGCCACCGGAGACGATGTCGAAACCGGCACCCAGGCGCGCCAGGACATTGAGCACGCCCAGGTTGGAGTTGGCCTTGACGGCGAAACATACCAGGTGCGGCATGCCGTCGAGAGCATCGGCGAACGTCCGATACTGGGCTTCGATGTGGGCACGGGAATAGACATAGGTCGGCGTGCCGAAACGTTCGGCGATCGCGGACAGGGCAACTCCTTCCGCGAACAGCTCCCCGCCACGGTAGTTAAAAGCGTCCATGGCGTTCCCTTAGTAAGTGGTGTGGGTGTCGTGCGAGTGTGTCTTGGATTGCGACGACTTGGCCTGTTCTTCAGGGGACTTGCTGTCATCAGGCAGGTACAGCGGACCTTTTTGACCACAGGCTGTCACGAGGCAGGCAACCGCGACGAGCGCAGCAAGGGAAGAGATCAGGCGCTTCATGGCGAAATCCTTGAAAATGCGTTAATTGCGCCGGAGTATACCGGCCACCCGTCAGCTTGCCTATGCAACGGGGCGCCCGTCCGGCGGCACTGTTGTCGTTGATCGGTATATCCTTTGCAATCGCCGGGCGGCGTCCGTATCTTGCGGCGCTTGAGCATGAGCAGACATTTTCGAGGTTGCCGCAAATGAGTTTGAGTGAAGCCCGTTTCCACGATCTGGTCGATGCGACCCAGCAAACGCTGGAGGATGTGTTCGATGACAGTGGCCTGGACATTGACCTGGAAATCTCCGCCGGTGTACTCACCGTCAAGTTCGAAAACGGCAGCCAACTGATCTTCAGTCGCCAGGAGCCGTTGCGGCAGCTGTGGCTGGCGGCGGTCTCCGGTGGCTTTCATTTCGACTACGACGAGGAAAGCGAGCGCTGGATGTGCGACAAGAGCGAAGAGCAACTGGGCGAGATGCTCGAGCGCATCGTCAAGCAGCAGGCGGGCGTGGAACTCGAGTTCGAAGGCCTGTGACGGCGTGATCCAGACCGCCCCGCCACGGCCCCCCAAGCCGCTCTACAGCAACGTCAGCCCCGCCGTGCCGTCGCCGTGCACCAGCGTGTGCAAGCTGGATGAACAGAAGGTCTGCCTCGGCTGTTTCCGCCATGTGGAGGATATCCGCGAATGGCGCTCGGCCGATGATGAGCGCCGGCGGGTCATCTGTGCCGAGGCGCTCAAGCGCAGATCCCTGTAGGAGCTGCCGAAGGCTGCGATCTTTTGTTCTTGATCTTTGCGGTTTTCGCTTGAGGCTCAATTGCTCGGATCAAGATCGCAGCCTCGTTGCACTCGTCAGCTCCTACTGATAGTGTCCGGCTACGCCTCAATTCGTCGAGGCCCGTGAAAACCCCGCCTTTTTGTGGCGGGGTTTTGCTTTTTTTGTGCAGAAGAAAGGAGTCTGCCTGGATCATGACCGCACCTTCCATCACCCTTACCCGCCTGGACGTACAGCGTCTGGAACGCCTGATCGACAGTCTTGATGAAACGCTGCCAGGCGTGATTGCGTTGCAAACCGAACTGGATCGCGCCGAGAACGTGGTGGGCCACGAAGAAGTGCCTGCCGATGTCGTGACCATGAACTCGCGTGTGCACTGCCGCGAAGAAAGCAGCGGCAAGGACTATCACCTGACGTTGGTTTATCCACAGGACGCCAATGCCGACGAAGGCCGGATCTCGATCCTGGCGCCAGTGGGCAGTGCCTTGCTGGGCCTGAAGGTCGGCCAGCACATCGACTGGCCGGCCCCGGGCGGCAAGACGTTGAAGCTGACCTTGCTGGACGTCGAATACCAGCCCGAAGCAGGCGGCGACTTCCACCTCTGAGTGCCCGGGCGCTTCAGACCAGGGCCAGCGCCTCGTTCAGGGCGCGTTCCAGGTCGGCCTTGTAGCGCAGGTACAAATTGCTTGAGCAGGCCCCGTCGTCCACCAGCCCCGAGAGGTCCAGGTCGGTGATGTAGCAGCGATAGCGCTGGGCTTCGCGGCGCTGTTCGACGATCTCCCTGGCGACCACGCGGAACAGTTGGTCGCCATGTTCCAGTTCGGAAAACTCCTGCTGATCGCAGTACAGGGTGACGTGCACCTGTCCGTGCGCCGCTTTGCCGATGATCGCCTGCACGTCATAGAACGGCTTGTTGACCGGTGTCTGTGGGGCTTGCCGCGCTTCGATCCGGCGCGCCCGGCCACCTGAAGGCAGCAACTGGTAGTACAGGGTTTCCAGGGTCAGCGGCTGGGCGGCGTCCAGCGGCAGCAGGGCGTCGCGGCGGTACAGCACCGATTGCAGAAAGCGCTGCAGTGGCACCAGCAGGCTTTGTTCGTCGTGATAGGGCAGGTGTTGTTGCCACAGCGCGTTGAATTCATCGAGCACGTACAGATCGGCTTCGTCCTCGTTGGTCCGGTAGAACACCTGGATGCACTCGGGCTGGCCCATGGGCAGGATCAGCGCCAGGTCGTGGTCTTCCAGGGCCATCGGGTCCAGGTGCAAGGGGCTGTAGGCCGTCAGTTCCTCGCCCAGGTAATCCATCAGCGCCGACAAACTGCCCAGGGCCACGTGATTGACATGACCGGGCACCAGTTCCAGCACGTGGTAATGCTGCTGGACCTGAAGCAGGTAGCGGTGATTGAGCCTGCTCAACAGCAGGGTCTGCGCCGTTTCGATCACTTCCTCGACACGCCGCGCAATGAATTGGGCGCGGTTGTGGCAGAAGCAGCGCACCTGCAAGCGCGGCTGGCGCTGGGTGACGGGCAGGTCGTTGAGGTAGTCGCGCAGGCAGTCGAGCAGGGCGTGTTCGCCGTCGAAACGGTTGACCAGCACTTCATTCCAACTGTTGAGCGTAACCTGGTCGAGGGTCAGCACCAGGTTTTCCCGGACCCCGGCATAGCTCAGGGAGTCGGTACGCTCGGTGGTCATCAGGATATTCAGGTCGCGATGGTGCTTGAGCGGATCGACGCCGACGTTCACCAGGATCAGCACTTCACTGGGCACGCTGGCGCGCAGTAACTGCGCTTCATCCACCGTGACCAGGGGCAGGGCGATGGACTGTTGCAGGCTGCCCAGCAGGTTGAACAGTTCGAACTCGCTCAGGTCGCTGTCACCTGGGTGCAGCGCCAGGCGCGTGCTGCTGTCGATCACGCCGTTGCGATGGCACCAGGTCAGCAGCTCCAGCAACTCGCGGCAACGCTTGATGGGCGCGAAGTTCTCCCACTCCAGGGCGTTGAGGCTGCCGTTGTACAGGCCCCACTGGTTCTGCCCCGGTTCCTTCTTGTTGGGTGATTGGACCAGCGTCAGGGTGTCTTCGGCCAGATCCGGCGCGATACCGGGGTTGATGAACTCGACCTTGTCGGCCTTGCGCTCAAAGGCGGCATACAAGCGCCGGCCAAGCACGTTGAGATCGCGCTTGTTGATCAGGCTGACGGTTTTCTCGGTGCGGGCGAACTGGGTCAGGAAGCGGTAGCTGTGGGTGAGTTCGTTGACCAGTGCGCGCCGCTCGTGGCTGACCTGGCGGACTTTCCACTGGCTGCGGCTGTCCAGTAATGCCAGTTGACGCTGGTCCCAGCCCCATTCCCGGGCCAGTCGCTCAAGCAGCACCCGTTGCCAGCCACTGCTGCGCGCCTGGCCGGTGAGTTTGCGATTGACCTTCAGGTACAGCGCACGGCGGATCAACTCCAGGCGTTCGGGTTCGCCACGGGCATTGAGGTATTCCTCGATGCGGCGGTAAACCAGCATGTACGGGTCCAGCTCTTCCAGGTCCAGGCGATTGGCGAACACGGCCTGTTTGAAGCGCAGGCTCAGGCAGCGCACGTTCGGGTGTTCGCTGGCATAGACCTCGGTCAGCAGCAGCTTGAGCACGGACTTGTAGGGCGATTCGATACCCTTGAACAGCTGCCAGAGCCCGGCGCCGACGAATTCGCCCGGCGGAATATAGGCCAGGTGTCCCAGGTCCAGGGTTTCATCCGCGCGAATGAAGCGCTTGGACATCAGCGTATGGGTGTACTGCTCGTAGTTCTCTTCTTCATAGACCGGTACCAGCCACCAGATCGGCGTGCGCCCGGCCAGCCAGATCGCAGTGCGGTAGAACTCGTCCAGCAGCAGGTAATGCTGGGTGGTGCCGCAATCGTCGGAGCTGAGCTGGTTGTCCCGCTCGCCCCGCACGAAACGCGCCGGGTCGATCAGGAAAAAGTGGGCTTCGGCGCCCTGGGTCGCGGCCCAGATCTCCAGCAACTGGCATTTCTTGCGCAGTTCGGCCAGTTCATCGTCGTTCAGGTCCGGTCCGTGGCACACCCACACGTCCATGTCGCTCTGGTCGGCCTGGGCCAGGGTGCCGAGGCTGCCCATCAGGAACAGGCCAAGGATCGGTCGCGGCGGATTGCTGCCGTGCCGGGGCTTGTAGGAAAACGAACGGGTCAGCCGCTGGGCTTCGGCAAGGACATTGGCGTCGGGCTCGTAGTTCGACAGCCCGGCGGGCGTGCTGCCGGAGACGTAGCCGGGCAGCAGCGGATGGTTGACGTGGAAAAACAGCGGCAGCAGCGTCAGTACGCCTTGCTGGCGGGGCGACAGGCCTTCGAGGGCGCGCTCCAGCCGCACGGTGTTGAGCTTGAGAAAACGTGCGCGCAACTGGCTCAGCACCTTGCGGTCGATTCCCTCGTCCAGATCGGGGCGTATTTCGTGATTGCGGGTCATGTCTGCTCAAACCGGCTTGCGGCGTCGAACGTGGGGTGATGGCAGGTTAGCGCCCGGTCTTGGGAATACTTAAGCTGAAAACAGGATTTTTGATGCCGGTTCTTTACGCCGGGCGCCAGTGCGCCTGCGGAAATCCCGTAGAGGAGATTTCCGTGGGCGGCAGGGGGATCAGGCGGCTTCTTGTTGAACGCTGAGTATCGTCAGGACGGTTTGGACATTTTGGGCGGCATCCCGTCCCAGGCTGGTCAGGTAACCACCGTCGGGCTGGGTGATCAGGTCTTTCTCGTACAAGCGTTGGGCAGCGGCAATCGCTTTAGGGGCAGCGGTCTGATGAATTTTCAGGCCTTCCTGGGAACTGTCCAGGTTGAAGAGTGCAAGGATTTCCAGTTCGGCAACCAGCTCAGGGGTAAGCGACATAAGGACTCCAGACTTTCTAGGAATTTGGTCGACAGCGTCACTAAGGTGAGCGCACTCGGCCGAGCTGTCCAGTGTCAGTGTCATGGTTTTTTTGTTTTGGGTGGCAAGAGAAGCCATTTGTCGTGGCGAGGGAGCTTGCTCCCGTTCGGCTGCGCAGCAGTCGTTAAGCTATTGGGGCCGCTTCGCGCCCCAGCGGGAGCAAGCTCCCTCGCCACAGAAGCAACTTTGCCTGTCGGTTCAGTTCTTTTCCGGCGGCAACTCAGGCAGGGCGCGCAATGCGGCTTCGTACCATTGGGTATCGAACGGGCGATCTTCTTCCAGGATCGCATCGATCTCCACCGCCAGCACATGGGCCATCAGATTGAGGATTTCTTCGCGCTCATAACCGACCAGGGTCAACTTGTTGAAAGTGGCCTTGGCCGCAGGCGGATTGTCACTTTCGATCTGGTTTTCGATGGCTTGGATCAGCGTGTTCTCGACGAATTCTTCTTCGTCGTTGTCGATGTCGGTTGGCTCGCTCATGGCAGGCTCCTGTAAGAAAGGTCGCCAGTTTACCTGCATTCAGCGGCGTGATGCGCCTGGCAAGAACCCCCTCGACGGTCTATAACGCAAGGCTGCCAACCCCGCACGGCCTGGAGGCTTTGTAATGCTCAAGCTTTATGGTTTCTCTGTCAGTAATTATTACAACATGGTCAAGCTGGCACTGTTGGAGAAGGGCGTGCCCTTCGAAGAAGTGCAGTTCTTTGGTAGCCAGACCCCGGAAGCCCTGGCCATCAGCCCGCGCGGCAAGGTGCCGGTGTTGAAGACCGAGCAGGGTTTTATCAACGAGACCAGCGTCATTCTCGAATACATCGAGCAAACCCAATCGGGTAAAACCCTGCTGCCGACCGACCCGTTCGAGCGCGCCCAGGTGTTGGCCTTGTGCCGGGAAATCGAGCTGTACATCGAGCTGCCGGGGCGGGCCTGCTATGGCGAGGCGTTTTTCGGCATGACAGTGGCCGATGCCATCAAGGAAAAGTCCAAGTCCGAATTGCTGCTGGGGTTCGCCTCGCTCGGCCGGCACGGCAAATTCTCGCCCTATGTGGCGGGCGACAGCCTGAGCATTGCCGACCTGTATTTCTACTACAGCCTTTCGCTGGCCTTGCAAGTGGGCAGGAAGGTCTTCGATATCGATTGGCTGGCGGACATGCCGGCGGCCAAGGCGCTGATGGAGCGCTTGGAACAGAACCCGAACGTGCGGCGGATCGCTGCGGACAGGGAGGCAGAGATGCCGGCATTTTTGGCGATGATTGCCGCCAAGAAGTGAGCTTTTCGGTGATTTGAAGTCAGCTATCGCGAGCAAGCTCGCTCCCACATTTGAATCTCTGAATGTTCACAAAGGGTGTGTTCACCGTAGATCCATTGTGGGAGCGAGCTTGCTCGCGATGCTTCTGGCTTTTAGCGGCTGGCGAGCAACGCCTGGCCGCGCACAACCGCTGCCTTGACCTGCGCCGGCGCGGTGCCGCCGATGTGGTCACGGGCATTGACCGAGCCTTCGAGGGTCAGCACGGCAAACACGTCCTGCTCGATCTGGTCGCTGAACCGGCGCAGTTCGTCCAGGCTCATTTCCGCCAGGTCCTTGCCGGTGTCCACGCCGTATTTCACGGCATGGCCGACAATTTCGTGGCAATCACGGAACGGCAGGCCACGGCGCACCAGGTAGTCGGCCAGGTCGGTGGCGGTGGAGAAGCCACGCAGGGCCGCTTCGCGCATCACCGCGTGCTTGGGCTTGATGGCCGGGATCATGTCGGCGAAGGCCCGCAGCGAGTCGCGCAAGGTGTCGGCGGCGTCGAACAGCGGTTCCTTGTCTTCCTGGTTGTCCTTGTTGTAGGCCAGCGGCTGGCCTTTCATCAGGGTCAACAGGCCCATCAGTGCGCCGAACACCCGGCCGCTCTTGCCGCGCACCAGTTCCGGCACGTCGGGGTTTTTCTTTTGCGGCATGATCGAGCTGCCGGTGCAGAAGCGGTCGGGCAAATCGATGAATTGGAACTGCGCGCTGGTCCACAGCACCAGCTCTTCGGAGAAGCGCGACAGGTGCATCATCGCGATGCTCGCGGCGGCGCAGAATTCGATGGCGAAATCGCGGTCCGAGACGTTATCCAGCGAGTTGCCGCCCACGGCGTCGAAGCCCAGCAGTTGCGCGGTGTATTCACGATCGATCGGGTACGTGGTGCCGGCCAGCGCGGCGCTGCCCAGGGGCATGCGGTTGGTGCGCTTGCGGCAGTCCACCAGGCGCTCGTAGTCGCGGCTGAGCATTTCGAACCAGGCCAGCATGTGATGCCCAAACGTTACAGGCTGAGCCGTCTGCAGGTGCGTGAAGCCCGGCATGATGCTTTCGGCCTCGCGCTCGGCCTGTTCCAGCAGGCCTTTTTGCAAGCGCGTGATTTCGCCCAGGATCAGGTCGATTTCATCCCGCAGCCACAGGCGGATGTCGGTGGCGACCTGGTCGTTGCGGCTGCGGCCGGTGTGCAGCTTCTTGCCGGTCACGCCAATGCGGTCGGTCAGGCGTGCTTCGATGTTCATGTGCACATCTTCAAGGTCGACGCGCCAGTCGAACTGGCCGGCCTCGATTTCCGTCTCGATGGTCTTCAGGCCATCGATGATGCTGTCGCGCTCGGCATCGGTCAGCACGCCGACCTTGGCCAACATGGTGGCGTGGGCGATCGAGCCCATGATGTCGTGGCGATACAGGCGCTGGTCAAAGTTGACGGAGGCGGTGAAGCGGGCGACGAAGGCGTCGACGGGTTCACTGAAGCGGCCGCCCCAGGACTGATTGGTCTTGTCAGTGCTCATGAATTCGCTCGTGATCGGCTGTGGAAAAAGTAGCGGTTAAAGGCTGCGGCGGATGATAGCAGGGTTGCCGGGACTGGCGCTGGCACTGGTCGGCAGGTTTTTTCGATCGAGGCCTGGGATCCAACCGGGTTTTCGCACAACGATATTTTTCAATTGAGCAATATCGTCGTGGCAACCGTCTACAGTGGACGGTAGGACTTTTGCTTTTTCCATCCATGGCGCACCGGACACATAGAAAAAGGGGGAGCTCATATTGGTCAGATCGACAGTTAACAATCCCTACGGCAACGCCGTGCGACAACGGGCCTCGGGCATCGGTCGGCAAGCGCTGGTAAAGATAGGCAACCGCCTCGCGGCACTTTTTGGCCCTCGAGCGAGTCTTAGCGTGGATCGCGGTGACGGATGTCACTTCCCCTGTCTACGCTATCCTTGTGCGAGACTCACGCAGGAATCCAGCGCAATATGAATGTCCTGATCGTTGATGACGAACCACTGGCCCGCGAGCGCCTGAGCCGAATGGTTGGCGAGCTCGAGGGTTACAGTGTCCTGGAGCCGAGCGCCACCAATGGCGACGAGGCATTGGCCCTTATTGACAGCCACAAGCCGGATATCGTGCTGCTCGACATTCGCATGCCTGGCCTGGATGGCCTGCAGGTGGCGGCGAAGTTGTGCGAACGAGAGTCGCCGCCCGCCGTGGTGTTCTGTACCACCCGGGACGACTTTCCACCCGAGGTGTTGCAGGCCGGTGCCGTGGGTTACCTGGTCAAGCCGGTGGCGTCCGAGGCGTTGCTCGAAGCCTTGCGCAAGGCCGAGCGACCCAACCGCGTGCAACTGGCGGCGCTGACCCGTCCGGCCGCCGAAAGCGGCAGTGGCCCACGCAGCCACATCAGCGCGCGCACCCGCAAAGGCATCGAGTTGATCCCCTTGAACCAGGTGGTCTATTTCATTGCCGACCATAAATACGTGACCTTGCGCCATGAGAGTGGCGAGGTGTTGCTGGACGAACCTCTCAAGGCCCTTGAAGACGAGTTCGGCGAACGCTTTGTACGCATCCACCGCAACGCCCTCGTGGCCCGCGAGCGCATCGAGCGTTTGCAACGCACCCCCCTTGGGCATTTCCAACTGTTCCTCAAAGGCCTCAATGGCGACGCGCTGATTGTCAGCCGGCGGCACGTGGCCGGCGTGCGCAAGATGATGCAGCAGCTTTAAGCCAGGCGGTCCAAGGCGTTCAACGCGTTTCATTTCCAGGATCTGGCGGCCAGGGAGGCCTTGGGGTCGTGATTCAAATCAAAGCGGTTTTGACTGAGCTGTTATTATCTGCCGTATCTTTTAAGTACGGATTGATCCATGTCCCCTCGCGAGATCCGCATCGCCACCCGTAAAAGTGCCTTGGCCCTCTGGCAGGCCGAATACGTCAAAGCCCGCCTGGAATCGGCCCATCCCGGCCTGATCGTGACCCTGGTGCCCATGGTCAGTCGCGGTGACAAGCTGCTGGACTCGCCCCTGTCGAAAATCGGCGGCAAGGGGCTGTTCGTCAAGGAGCTGGAAACCGCGCTGCTGGACAACGAAGCCGACATCGCCGTGCATTCGATGAAAGACGTGCCCATGGACTTTCCCGAAGGCCTGGGCCTGTTTTGCATCTGCGAGCGGGAAGACCCGCGCGATGCGTTCGTCTCCAACACCTTTGCCAGCCTTGAGGCGTTGCCTGCCGGGAGCGTGGTCGGTACGTCCAGCCTGCGTCGCCAGGCCCAATTGCTGACGCGTCGTCCGGACCTGCAAATCCGTTTCCTGCGCGGCAACGTCAACACGCGCCTGGCCAAGCTCGATGCCGGTGAGTACGACGCCATCATCCTCGCCGCCGCCGGCCTGATCCGCCTGGGCTTCGAAGACCGCATCACCTCGGCCATCAGCGTCGACGACAGCCTGCCGGCCGGTGGGCAAGGGGCGGTGGGTATCGAGTGCCGCAGCGCCGACAGCGACATCCACGCCCTGCTGGCGCCGCTGCACCATGCAGACACCGCCACGCGAGTATTCGCCGAACGCGCGCTGAACAAACACCTCAATGGCGGCTGCCAAGTGCCGATCGCCTGTTACGCCGTGTTGGAGGGCGAACAGGTCTGGTTGCGCGGCCTGGTGGGGGATCCCAACGGGGGCCGGCTGCTCAGCGCCGAAGCCCGGGCACCGCGCCAGGATGCCGAGGCGTTGGGCGTGCGGGTGGCTGAAGACTTGTTGAGCCAGGGCGCCGCCGACATTCTCAAGGCGGTCTACGGCGAGGCCGGCCACGCGTGACGGGTTGGCGGCTGTTGCTCACCCGGCCGGCGGACGAGTCGTCGGCGCTGGCGGCTGTCCTGGCCGAAGCGGGGGTCTACAGCAGCAGCCTGCCGTTGCTGGATATCGAGCCGGTTCCGCTGTCCGAGGCCGGGCGGGCGATATTCCTGGCACTGGATCAATACTCTGCCGTGATCGTGGTCAGCAAGCCGGCCGCACGCCTGTGCCTCGAGCTGCTGCGCCAACACTGGCCCCAGCCTCCGGACCAACCCTGGTTCAGCGTGGGCGCGGCCACCGGACAGATCCTTGCCGATGCCGGCCTCACGGTGTTTTATCCCGATAACGGCGACGACAGCGAAGCCTTGCTGGAACACTTGGTCTTGCGCCAGGCTGTTTCGCGGCCCGACCCCAAGGTCTTGATCGTGCGGGGCGAAGGCGGGCGTGGCTTGCTGGCAGAGCGTTTGCGCGAGCAAGGTGCTAGTGTCGATTATCTGGAATTGTACCGCCGCCACCTGCCCAGTTACGGTGAAGGGGCGTTGCCGGCGATAGTCGAAGCGGAACGCTTGAACGCACTGGTGGTCAGCAGTGGGCAGGGCTTCGAGCATCTGCAGCGGCTGGCCGGCGAAGCGTGGCCGGCCCTGGCGCGGTTACCGTTGTTTGTTCCAAGCCCAAGGGTTGCCGAGATGGCGCGTGCCGCCGGAGCCCGAACAGTTGTGGATTGCCGTGGCGCCAATGCCGCGGCTTTGCTGGCGGCGTTACGGGAACACTCCGTGCCGTTTTCTAATGCAAAGGATGGATACGTGAGCGAAACAGCCTTGCCAAAAGAAGATCTAGACCAGCCAGCGATCGATGCGCCGGTTGAACCCCCGGCCCCAGTGGCGCCGCGCCGCGGCAACGGGCTGGCCATTGTTGCCTTGCTGCTCGGCGCCGCCGGTGTCGCCGTGGGCGGTTGGGGCGTGTGGCAGGTACGTCACCTGCAAACCAATAACCAGCAGCAGTCCGCCCAGGTCCAGGCGCTGAACGACCAGGCCCAGGCCCTCAAGCTTAACGAGCAACGCCTGAGCGAGCGCCTGGCGCAATTGCCCCCGGCCGAAGAGCTGGAGGAGCGGCGGCGCCAGGTGGCCCAGTTGCAAGGTGATCAGCAGCACCTGAGCCAGAGACTGGAAACCGTGCTGGGTGCCAGCCGCAAGGATTGGCGCCTGGCGGAGGCCGAGCATCTGTTGCGCCTGGCCAGCCTGCGTCTTTCCGCCCTGCAAGACATCGACAGTGCCCAGGCGCTGGTCCAGGGCGCTGACGAAATCCTGCGCGAACAGAACGACCCCGGTTCGTTCGCGGCCCGCGAGCAATTGGCCAAGACCCTCGCTGCGCTGCGCAGCACGGAACAACCGGATCGTACCGGGCTGTTCCTGCAACTGGGCGCCTTGCGTGACCAGGTGCTGCAACTGACCGAACTGGCACCCGAGTACAAGGATCGTGGAGAGTCGCTGCTGGGCCTGACCGCCGATGGCGATGGGGCCAGCCGGTGGGCGCAGTGGTGGGACCAGATCTCGCGCTATATCCGCATTGACTTCAACGCCGACGAGAACGTCCGTCCGCTGCTGGCCGGACAAAGCCTCGTGCAAGTGCGCCTGGCCTTGAGCCTGGCGCTGGAGCAGGCGCAATGGGCTGCCCTCAATGGTCAGGCGCCGGTATACACCCAGGCGCTGACCGAGGCCCGGGACGTGTTGAAGAACAACTTCAACCAGGACAATCCGCAAAGCAAAATCATGCTCGAACGCGTGGGTGAACTGTCCAGGCAACCGGTGACGGTGGTCACCCCGGACCTCACGGGCACGCTGAGCAGCGTCCAGGCCTACCTTGAACGCCGCAACCTCAATGCCCAGGAATCGGTCAAGCCGCTGCCCGCGCCAGGCGCGCAGGAGGCCACGCCATGAAGCGTCTCTACGTGATTCTGTTCGTGGTCATCGCTGCCGCAGCTTTGCTCGGCGTAGCGATTGCCGAGCATTCGGGTTACGTGCTGGTGGCGTACAAGAACTTCCGTTATGAAGCTGGCCTGTGGGTCACCCTGGCCCTGGTGGCGGTGCTCTGGCTGGTGTGGCGAGGCCTGAGGGCGCTGATCGGGTTGGTGACCACGTCCAGCGGCGTGGTCAACCCGTGGTCGCGACGCAACCGCAGCCGTCGGGTGCAAGTGGCGATCGAACACGGCCAGTTGGACCTGGCCGAAGGTCGCTGGGCCAGTGCCCAACGCCATCTGCATCGTGCCGCCGAAGCCGAGCGCCAGCCGCTGCTGTATTACCTGGGGGCCGCCCGCGCGGCCAACGAACAAGGGCTTTACGAACAGAGCGACAGTTTGCTCGAGCGCGCCCTGGAGCGTCAGCCCCAGGCGGAACTGGCCATTGCCCTGACGCACGCGCAATTGCAGATGGATCGAGGTGACACGGATGGCGCATTGAGCACGCTGCAAGCCATGCATGAGCGTCACCCCCATAACGCCCAGGTCCTGCGCCAATTGCAACGGCTGCATCAGCAGCGCGGCGATTGGTCGGCGGTGATCCGGCTGTTGCCGGAGCTGCGCAAGGATAAAGTCCTGCCGCCGGCCGAACTGGCTGAACTGGAGCGGCGTGCCTGGGGCGAAAACCTGACCCTGGCGGCCCACCGCGAGGAGGACGGCAGCGTCGGTTTGCAGTCGCTCAATCGCGCCTGGCAACAACTGACCTCCGCACAGCGCCAGGAGCCGGCGCTGGTGCTGGCCTATGCCGAGCAATTGCGCCAGTTGGGCGCCCAGGTCGAAGCCGAAGAGGTGCTGCGCAGCGCGCTCAAGCGTCACTATGACAGCCATCTGGCGCGCCTGTACGGGCTGGTGCGCGGCAGTGATCCGATCCGCCAGTTGCAAGCGGCCGAAGGCTGGCTCAAGGACCACCCTGCCGATCCGAGCCTGTTGCTGACCCTGGGGCGCCTATGCCTGCAGAACAGCTTGTGGGGCAAGGCGCGGGATTATCTGGAAAGCAGTTTGCGCGCCCAGCGCAATCCCGAAGCCTGCGCCGAACTGGCGCGCCTGCTGGCGCAACTGGGGGATGCCGAGCGCAGCAACCAGTTGTTCCAGGAGGGGTTGGGGCTGTTGGATGAGCGCCTGCTGGCCGCGCCGTTGCCGGTTCCGGCTCAGGTCTTGTCCACTTGAGATGAGTCATTGTGGCGCTCCCGCATGGGTGGGAGCAAAGCTTGCTCGCGAACAGGCACCTCGGTTTCTCAAAAGACCGCGTCGTCTTCATCGCGGACAAGCCTTGCTCCCACCGGTGACACCCGTTTGTTTTTGGGGCTTTGGTCATACCTTCAGCAAAGTCCTACAGCTGACCGCGCCGAATCCTCTTCGACCTGTCGGGAATTCCCTACACCCCTGATGAAGTGTCTGCGCGGGGCTGCCTTGAAAGGCCCGAGGGCTTTCCTCTACCGTAACTGCTTGTCTCTTCTGTTACGGAATCGCCATGTCTTTGGCCAGCTCACGCTTCTCGTTTCTCATGGCTTCCATCGCCGCCGCCCTGGCTTTGGGCATCAGCACTTATCTGGAGTATTCGGCCGGCCTGACGCCTTGCAGCCTGTGTGTCTTGCAGCGGTTGTGCCTGATGCTGTTCCTGGCGAACAGCCTCGTAGCGTGCGTACACGGTCCAGGCCAACGAGGCAGTCTCTTCTATGGCACCGCAGGATTGGTTTTTGCGACCGGGGGCATGACCCTGGCGTGGCGTCAGGTCCTGATGCAAAGCCACTCGTTCGAGCCGTTATCCGATTGTGCGGCACAGCTCAACCCGACGGGTTCGTGGTGGTGCGCGTTGCATCGTGTCCTCGACGGCACCGTCGACTGCGCGAATATCACTTGGACGTTGTTCGACCTGAGCATCCCCGAGTGGAGCCTGTTGTTTTTTCTCGCGGTGTCCAGCGCCATGACTTACCTGCTGCTGCGCCTTGCCTGGAGTGCTCTGGTACGACCGCTCAGCGGCGAGACGTCGCAGTTGGTCCGGGCCCTGGATTAAACACTTGTATGAACTTTATCTCCTGCGTACCTTGAAGCCGTTGTCGTGCGGGCATAATCTGGCCCGCACGTGTTATTGGAATTGTGCCGCTCGATCATGTTGTGTCTGGCTTGTCCCTGGTCATCAGGCGTGCACAGGCTGCGAGGGGGCATGACTCACAAGGGAAGAAATCACCATGCTCGAAAGTTGTCAGAATGCTCAGGAACGCTGGGGTGGAGTGCATCTGCTGATCGATCGCTGGCTGCAGGAGCGTCACGAACTGGTTCGGGCCTACGATGATCTCGGCGCCAAGCCTGAAGCCCTGAGCGAAAGCCGCAAACCCTTGCAGGATTTCTGCGGCGTGCTGGTCGACTATGTGTCTGCCGGTCATTTCGAGATATACGAACAACTGACGGGCGAGGCCAAGGCCTTCAACGACAAGCGCGGCCTTGAACTGGCCGAGACGATCTACCCGCGCATCGATGTCATCACCGAGAAGCTGCTGGCGTTCAACGACCTGTGCGATGAAGGCAAGTGCGTAGCGGAAAAATTCAAGGAGCTGGGCGGCTTGTTGCACGAGCGTTTCGAGTTGGAAGACTGCCTGATCGAAGTGCTGCACAACGCTCACAAGGAAGAAGCTGCGGTCCAGGCCTGAGGGTTCGCGGTCATGAAAAAACGGTGCGCATTGCGCACCGTTTTTCGTTGGACCAGGGCCAGCGTCAGGTCGTCGCGCCCAGCAACTCGATTTCAAACACCAACGGTGTGTACGGCGGGATCACATCCCCGGCCCCTTCAGCGCCATAGGCCAGGGACGACGGAATCACCAGCCGCCATTTCGCGCCGACCGGCATTTGCGGCAATGCAGTGCGCCAACCGTCGATCACACTGTCAAGATTGAACCACTGTGCCTGGCGGTTTGAATCGAAGACGGTGCCGTCTGGCAATCGACCGGTATACAGCACCTGGACCTTGCCGTGAGGGCCGGCTTTGGCGCCATGGCCCGGCTTGATTTCGGTCAGCAGAATGCCGTCGGCCAGTTGCTGGACACCGGGCCGGTTTTTTTCTTCGGTGAGAAATTTCTGCTCGGTTTTCAACGCGGCTTCGTCCTGCGGCGTTGTCGATGGCGCGTTCAGTTGCGCCTGGTGCTCGGCCAGGATCTGTTCGATGCGTTCATCTTTCAGGGCCAGCGGTTTGCCCAGGTAGGCCTGTTGCAAACCTTCGACCAAGGCTTTGATCTGCAAGTCCGGCACGTCCTGGCGCAGGCGTTCGCCGAGGCTCGCGCCCAGGCTGTAAGCCAGATCGTGGGCATCGTTTGCGCTGGTTTTTTCAACGGCCTGGACCGTGGCGCAAGCCATGCACAGGAATAAAAACAGGTGACGCGACATGTGTGCTCTCCGGCCTCGAATCGAGGAATTATGCCAGTGTCGATATCTGTAGAAGTGGATTGCCAAGGCTCTGGCGCAGAAGATTTTTCGTCCCTTGCAACGCAACGTCTTGTGTACTGTCAACATGCCCTAGCGGCGGTTGCAGCAGAGGTCTAGTATGAGCCGCACTCACGTCAGTCAGGAGGTAAACCATGTCGGCCACCAAGAAGCCTGTAAACACTCCGTTGCACTTGCTCCAACAACTCTCGGGCAGCTTGCTCGAACATCTGGAAAACGCCTGCTCCCAAGCCCTGGCTGATGCTGAAAAACTGCTCGCCAAACTGGAAAAGCAACGCGGCAAAGCGCAGGAAAAACTGCACAAGTCGCGCACCAAATTGCAAGACGCAGCCACCGCTGGCAAGGCCAAGGCACAAGCCAAGGCCAAAGATGTCGTGAAAGAGCTCGAAGACCTGCTCGATGCCCTGAAGGATCGTCAGTCCGAAACCCGCGCCTACATTTTGCAACTCAAGCGTGATGCCCAGGAAAGCCTGAAGCTGGCCCAAGGCGTCGGTCGCGTGCAAGAAGCCGCGGGCAAGGCGCTGTCGCTTCGTGCTGCCAAGCCTGCCGCTGTATCGGCCAAGAAGCCGGCGGCTAAACCCGCCGTGGCAAAAGCACCGGCCAAAGTCGCAGCCAAGCCTGCCGCCAAAGCACCGGCCAAGGCGGCCAGCAAGCCGGCTGCCAAACCCGTCGCTGCCAGCGCTGCAAAACCTGCGGCAAAAAAACCAGTCGCCAAGGCTGCTGCTGCCAAGCCTGCCGCAAAAACGGCGGCCGCTAAACCTGCCGCTGCCAAGCCTGCTGTAAAAGCCGCTGCTAAGCCTGCCGCTAAGCCTGCAACAAAAGTTGTAGCCAAGCCTGCCGCTAAAACCGCCGCCGCAAAACCTGCCGCGACGAAAACCGCTGCTGCTAAACCGGCTGCCAAAGCGGCGGTAAAAGCCACTGCCAAACCTGCTGCCGCCAAACCTGCTGCCAAGCCTGCGGCAACCAAAACGGCCGCGGCCAAGCCTGTTGCGAAAACGGCTGCCAAGCCCGTCGCTGCCAAAGCGCCTGCCAAAGTGGCGGCTAAACCCGCTGCCAAACCAGCCGCTGCCAAGCCTGCTGCCGCGAAGCCTGCTGCAGCGAAGCCAACGGCTGCCAAACCCGCCGCGACGGCCAAGCCAGCTGCCGCCAAGCCCGCCGCTAAACCGGCCGTGAAAAAGCCAGCCGCTGCAAAACCTGCGACTGCGCCAGCCGCCAAGCCAGCGACACCGGCTCCGACCGCGACGCCTGCGCCTACCGCCAGCACTCCGGCCTCGGCGACCAGCCCAGCCGCCGTTGCGCCGACCACCAGCAGCACCCCAACCAGCGCTTCCTAAGTGCCGGACACCGCGACGCGCAGCTGATGCAGCGCGTCGCGGTTCGCTGGGTCGGCACTCGCCACCAGCCGTTGCAGCCATAGCGCTGAATCGCTCCGTTGTTCCTCAGGCCAATCCTCGGCCGCCGCCTGCAATCGTTCCAGCAATCGTCGTTCGGCTTCCAATTCCAGTCGCTTGACCTGTTCGCGCAGGCTATCGAGTGCCGTGTCTTGCCGGGCACCGGTTTTCCACTGGCTGCGAAGCGCGCGCAAGGGCCTTACCACCTCTGCCTCCCAAGGCTCGGTCAATTGTCGAAGCTGTTGCAGCCGTTGTTCATTGCAGGCCACGCCGCGTCGTTCCAGCCACAGTCCGCAAAGCAGCAGGCAGACATTGACGCCGGCGCTCTGCAGCGTCAGGCACGCAGGCTCTACGCCAGGCTTGGCATAGAGGTCGAGGGAGAAACTCCACAGGTCAGGGGACATCGTGCTACTCGCGCCAGTTGCGAGCGAAGCTGGTAGACTCCGCCGCCATTATGATCCGACTTCAGAACCTGACTTTACAGCGTGGCCCGCAACGTCTGCTAGAAGACGCCGAGCTGACCCTGCACGCCGGCCACAAAGCCGGCCTCATCGGTGCCAACGGCGCCGGCAAATCGAGCCTGTTCGCCTTGCTGCGAGGCGAGCTGCACCCGGACTCGGGCGATTGCCTGCTGCCGGCCGACTGGCGTATCGCTCACATGCGCCAGGAGGTCGACACCCTCGATCGTCTGGCGGTGGACTACGTGCTCGATGGCGACCTGCGCCTGCGCCAGGTGCAACACGACCTGGCGGCAGCCGAAGCGGCCCACGACGGTGCCGCACAGGCCCGCCTGCACGCGGAACTCGACAGTGCCGACGGCTATACCGCCGATGCCCGCGCGCGCAAGTTGCTCGCCGGCCTGGGCTTTACCAATGAACAGATGGACCGCCAGGTCGGGGACTTCTCCGGTGGCTGGCGGATGCGCCTGAACCTGGCGCAGGCCCTGATGTGCCCTTCGGATCTGCTGCTGCTCGATGAACCGACCAACCACTTGGACCTCGACGCCATCATCTGGCTCGAAGATTGGCTCAAGGGTTACCCGGGCACGCTGCTGCTGATTTCCCACGACCGCGATTTCCTCGACGCGGTGGTGGATCACGTGGCCCATGTCGACCAGCGCAAGCTCACCTTGTACCGCGGCGGCTACAGTGCCTTCGAGCGCGCCCGTGCCGAACGCCTGGCCCAGCAACAGCAGGCCTACGAGAAGCAACAGGCGCAACGTGCGCACATGGAAAGCTACATCGCCCGCTTCAAGGCCCAGGCCACCAAGGCCCGTCAGGCCCAGAGCCGGATCAAGGCGCTGGAGCGGATGGAAGAGCTGTCGGCGGCCCACGTCGATTCACCGTTCGATTTTGTCTTCCGCGAATCGACCAAGATTTCCAGCCCGTTGATCGACCTGTCCGACGCGCGCCTGGGTTATGGCGACAAGACCGTGCTGGAGAAGGTCAAGCTGCAACTGACCCCGGGTGCACGGATCGGTCTGCTGGGCCCCAACGGTGCCGGTAAGTCGACCCTGATCAAGAACCTTTCGGGCGAACTCCAGCCATTGGCTGGCCGCCTGACCCGAGGCGAGAACACCGTCGTTGGCTATTTCGCCCAGCACCAGCTCGACTCCCTGGACTCCAAGGCCAGCCCGCTGCTGCACCTGCAACGCTTGGCGCCGACCGAGCGCGAGCAAACCCTGCGCGATTTCCTCGGTGGTTTCGATTTCCGCGGGGCGCGCATCGACGAGCCGGTGTTGAATTTCTCCGGTGGCGAAAAGGCGCGTCTGGCGCTGGCGTTGATCGCCTGGGGCCGGCCGAACCTGTTGCTGCTCGACGAACCGACCAACCACCTGGACCTGGAAATGCGCCTGGCCCTGACCATGGCCTTGCAGGAATTCACTGGCGCGGTGCTGGTGGTGTCCCACGATCGGCATTTGCTCAAGAGCACCACGGATAATTTCTTCCTGGTCGCCGACGGCAAGGTCGAGGAGTTCGACGGTGACCTGGAAGACTATGCCCGTTGGCTGGTGGAATACCGCCAGCGCAACGCGCCGGTCAGCAGCACGCCGGTCAACCCGGACAAGACCGACAAAAAGGCCCAGCGCCAGGCCGCCGCCGCATTGCGCCAGCAACTGGCGCCGCACAAGCGTGAGGCCGACAAGCTCGAAGCCGAGCTGGGCAAGCTGCATGAAAAGCTGCAGAAAATCGAAACCAGCCTGGGCGACAGCGGTCTCTACGAGGCGGCGCGCAAGGATGAGTTGCGTGACCTGCTGGCCGAACAGGCCAAGCTGAAGGTTCGGGAAGCGGAGCTCGAGGAGGCGTGGATGCAAGCGCTGGAACTGCTGGAAAACCTGCAAGCGGAGTTGGAGGCGTTGTCCTGATGGAAGCGTTGGCGTTGCCTGTTCCTGTCATGTGGATCGAGCCGATCTGGCTCGGTGTGCAAATCCTGCTGATCCTGGTGGCCGGTTATGTCTCGCAGCGCTTCGTCGCGCGTGCGCTCACAGGCCTGGGTGAGCGTTACCCGCTTCCACCCCAACTGGTGATTATCCTGCGGGGCGTGCTGCGCTGGCTGATCATGGGGACTGCGGTGCTGGTGGTGCTCGAACGCCTGGGCGTTTCGGCCACGGTGCTGTGGACGGCTCTGTCGGGTTTTGTCGCGGTGGCAGCGGTGGCGTTCTTCGCCATCTGGAGCGTGCTGTCCAACCTGTTCTGCGCCGTGTTGATCTACACCGTCGGACCGTTTCGCCTGGGCGATGTGGTCGAGCTGGTGGATACCACCGACAAGCCCGGCATCAAAGGGCGCGTGGTGGCGATCAATCTGCTGTACACCACGCTGATCGAGCCCGAGGAGCTCGGCACCGGCAGCGCCATGGTGCAAGTGCCCAACAGCCTCTTCTTCCAGCGCTCGGTACGGCGCTGGCGTGGCAGCGAAGCGTTTCCGGTGGGTGGGTTCGTCGAATAACCTGGCCTCGCCGATTGGCTTTTTTTGCAAAAAAGCGGTGGTCAATCCTGCGGCGGCGCATTAGCTTAGTCGTTTTCGACGAATCCGAGCCGAGGTGTGCAATGGTGCTGGAAACATGGCTGGCGTTTTTCGCCGCCTGTTGGGTGATCAGTCTTTCCCCGGGCGCCGGCGCCATTGCATCGATGTCCAGTGGCTTGCGCTACGGTTTTTGGCGCGGTTACTGGAATGCCCTGGGCCTGCAATTGGGCCTGGCGCTGCAAATCGTGATCGTCGCCGCCGGTGTTGGCGCGATCCTCACGGCGTCGGCCACCGCGTTCTATGCGATCAAGTGGTTCGGCGTGGCCTACCTGGTCTACCTGGGTGTCAAGCAGTGGCGAGCCATTCCCGGTGACATGACTGATGACGCGGCCCCGCGGCCCATCGGCAAACCCCTGGCACTGGTGTTTCGCGGCTTTCTGGTCAACGTCAGCAACCCCAAGGCGCTGGTGTTCATGCTGGCGGTGTTGCCGCAGTTCATCAATCCCCATGCACCGTTGATCCCGCAATACCTGATCCTGGGCGTCACAATGATCGTCGTCGATCTCATCGTCATGGCCGGGTACACCGGGCTGGCGTCCAAAGTCCTGCGCCTGCTGCGCACACCGAAGCAGCAACGGCGGATGAACCGCGCCTTCGCGGGTATGTTCATTGGCGCGGCGGGTTTGCTCGCGACGATTCGCAAGGCTGCGGTGTAAAGCAAAACCTGTGGC
>NZ_JACNDD010000010.1:0-84938 GCF_017351395.1 Pseudomonas sp. FW305-28 | reverse complement strand
AGGGCTATGGTGCGGTGATGGCATTTGCCGTAGAGGGTGACCCTGATACCCAGAACCGCTTTGTGTCGAACCTGCGCATCATCACGTCGGCCGTTTCATTAGGGCATGACGAATCGCTGATCGTGCACGTAGGTGCAGAGGGTCGAGGTGGCTTTGACAAGTACCCCGAAGAGTTCCGCCAATACGGTCATCTGCGTTTTTCTGTAGGACTGGAAGACCCAGAAGACTTGATCAAGGATATTACGTTCGCACTGGACGCAACATTCAAGTGATTTGAATACGGGCGCTAAGTAACCAGGGTTTGGTCAACCCGTCTTTACCCCCGTACTCGCGGGGGTCTTTTTAATAACGTTGGCATAGTAGTTGCGCCTGGCGCGAACGGTATTTGCGTTTTTATAGTTTGGGAGTTACTCATGGCTTGGATGAGTTTGATCATTGCGGGTTTACTTGAAGTGATTTGGGCTTTTTCGATGAAACAATCTGAAGGGTTTACGCGATTAGTGCCAACGGTCATTACATTTATCACCGTGATTGCCAGTTTCGCGCTTTTATCCTTCTCGATGAAGAGCTTGCCGCTGGGTACGGCGTACACCATCTGGACGGGGATCGGCGCTGTGGGGGCTTTTGCGGCGGGTATTTTCTTCATGGGTGAACCCGCCACGCTGTTGCGAATTGTAGCTGCCGTATTGATTGTCAGTGGTTTGCTAATGATGAAGCTGGTGTCTGCTTGAGGGACGAGCATTTTGCTCGTGATAACGTTCAATTTGCCATATTCGTAAAGTCGCCGTACTCAGGTAACGTTCAAGTCGAGACGCAGGTCTCGCTAAATAATAATGAGTGTCACGGTCAATGCTGTCAGATGTTTACTGCCCTTAATCAAACTACAATATCTAGGGATGTAATTATGATTTCGCTAAAGAAGCTGTATTTAGTAATGGGCTTGGCGCTGTGCACAAGTGCAGTGTCGGCCAAAGAATACTCCACCTTGCGTTTCGGCGTAGATGCCAATTACGCACCGTTTGAGTCCAAGGCCGCCGATGGTAGCCTCAAGGGATTTGATATTGATCTGGGCAACGCGATTTGCGCCAAGCTTTCAGTCAAATGCATCTGGGTGGAAAGCGATTTTGATGGCCTGATTCCAGGCCTCAGGGCCGGCAAGTTTGACGGCATCCTGTCATCCATGACTGTGACGGCCACTCGCGAAAAAGCCATTGATTTTTCAAACGAGCTTTTCTCCGGGTTCACGTCCTATGTGTTCAAGAAAGGTTCGGGTCTGAACACAGATGTGGCATCACTCAAAGGCAAAACAGTTGGCTATTTTCAAGGCAGTATCCAGGAAGCCTACGCCAAGGCCGTGCTGGACAAAGCTGGGGTAAAAATCCAGTCCTATCAGAACCAGGATCAGGTGTATTACGACCTGGTAGCGGGTCGGCTGGATGCATCCCTTCAGGATACGCTTCAAGCCCAACTGGGTTTTATCACCTCACCTCAGGGCGCTGAATACGAAATGAGCCCGTCGGTAGAGAGCCCTTATCTTCCCTCCAAAACAGCCATCGGCATCGCCAAGGGTAATACAGAGCTTAAGGCCTTGCTGGATAAAGCGATCCAGGCCCTTCACGACGATGGGACCTATGATTCGATCCAGAAGCAGCATTTTGGCGATCTGAATCTTTACAGCGGCAAATAACCATCCGGCGCTCGTCCGCTGGATGGGCGTTTTCGCTATAGGTTGTTGATCATGTTCGAAACACTATTAGGCGCATTGGGGCTCTCCGCATTCAGCCTGCAAGGCTTCGGCCCGTTGCTGCTCGAAGGCGCCTGGATGACCGTCAAGCTGTCCCTGTCCGCCCTTGCGCTCAGCGTATTGCTCGGGCTGATTGGCGCCAGCGCCAAACTGTCCAGCCTCAAGCTCCTGCGCTTGCCGGCGCAGCTCTACACCACGCTGATTCGTGGGGTGCCCGATCTGGTACTGATGCTATTGATTTTCTACAGCCTGCAAACCTGGCTGACGGTCATCACGGTGGCATTGGGCTGGGAGTACATCGAAATCAATCCCTTCGTTGCAGGAATCATTACCCTTGGTTTTATCTACGGGGCTTATTTCACCGAAACTTTCCGTGGCGCCATGCTGGCAGTACCCCGTGGCCAAGTCGAAGCCGCTACCGCCTATGGGTTAAGTCGCGCCCAGCGTTTTCGCTTTGTGGTATTCCCGCAAATGATGCGGTTTGCCCTCCCGGGGCTGGGTAACAACTGGATGGTAATTCTCAAAGCAACCGCATTGGTGTCGATCATCGGTCTGGCTGATTTGGTAAAGGCTGCCCAGGACGCAGGAAAAAGCACCTACCAATTGTTCTTTTTCCTGGTGCTGGCTGCACTGACCTACCTGATCATCACCAGCATCTCCAACTTCGTCCTGCGCTGTCTGGAAAAACACTACGCCGCGGGTTCACGGGAGGCGGCGCGATGATTGAACTACTGCAGGAGTACTGGAGGTCATTCGTCTACAGCGATGGCCAGCAAATCACGGGTCTGGCCATGACATTGTGGTTACTCAGTGCATCGCTTTTCATCGGCTTTATCGTGTCTATTCCATTGTCCATCGCACGCGTGTCACCCAGGTTTTACGTACGCTGGCCGGTGCAATTTTATACCTACCTGTTCAGGGGGACACCGCTCTATATCCAACTGCTGATCTGCTACACGGGGATCTATAGCTTGGCGGCAATACGTGCTCAGCCTTTGTTGGATGCATTTTTCCGCGATGCAATGAACTGCACCATTCTTGCCTTCGCTTTGAACACGTGCGCTTACACCACTGAGATATTTGCCGGAGCCATTCGCAACATCGCCCATGGCGAGGTCGAGGCGGCAAAAGCCTATGGCCTCTCGGGATGGAAGCTCTACGCATTCGTGATCATGCCGTCAGCCTTGCGTCGCTCGCTGCCGTATTACAGCAACGAAGTGATCTTGATGCTGCACTCAACCACGGTGGCATTCACCGCCACGGTGCCGGACATTCTCAAAGTCGCCCGTGACGCGAATTCTGCGACCTTTTTAACCTTTCAATCGTTTGGGATTGCGGCGCTGATTTACCTGGCGGTGACCTTTGCGCTGGTCGGTTTGTTCCGAATTGCCGAACGTCATTGGTTGGCTTTCTTAGGGCCGACTCACTGAGTCCTGTGTCTGACAGGGCCGCCCCCGAACTCTTAGAGGATGATTGCGAACATGTACAAATTGACAGTTGACGGGCTACACAAAAGTTACGGTACCCATGAAGTACTCAAGGGTGTTTCCCTGCAAGCCAAAACGGGCGATGTCATCAGTCTGATCGGCGCCAGTGGTTCGGGAAAGAGTACGTTCCTGCGCTGTATCAATTTTCTCGAAACACCCAACGACGGTGCCATGAGTTTGGATGGCAAACCAATTTGCATGGTTAAAAATCATGCTGGATTACGTGTGGCGGATGACCGTGAGCTGCAACGACTACGTACCCGCTTGGCCATGGTCTTCCAGCATTTCAACCTGTGGGGGCACATGACCGTGCTGGAAAACATCACCATTGCCCCGCGGCGGGTGCTAGGGGTCAGCAAAAAAGACGCAGAAGATCGTGCGCGGCGGTACTTGGATAAAGTCGGCTTGCCTGCCCGTATTGCCGATCAGTTCCCTGCGTTTCTTTCCGGAGGTCAACAGCAGCGGGTAGCGATCGCCCGCGCCCTCGCCATGGAGCCCGAAGTCATGCTGTTCGACGAACCCACCTCGGCGCTTGACCCTGAGGTGGTGGGCGAGGTTCTCAAAGTCATCCAGGGCCTTGCTGAAGAGGGGCGCACCATGATCATGGTGACCCATGAAATGGGGTTTGCACGCAAAGTGTCGAACCAGTTGCTGTTTCTTCATCAAGGACTGGTTGAAGAGCAGGGTGGACCTGAAATTCTGGATAACCCCAGAAGCGAGCGCCTGCAGCAGTTTCTGTCCAATGGGCTTAAGTGAATGCCTTGGCTATGACCGGCGGAACAAAGAACCACGCGGCCCCTGAGTGTTTGGGACGCATCGACGCGGCCAGCGTCGACGTACTGCGCAGCAATGGGCACATCACTTATAAAAAACTCGCCTCACTGGTGCACTTGAGCGAGAGCCCTTGTCAGCAACGCGTTCGCAAGCTGGATAGGCTGGGCGCCATCCGCGGTTACGGGGCATTCATTGACGAGCATAAGCTATCACCCGGTTTGTCACTGGTGGTTCTAGTGACCTGGCTGGAGAGCACTGAACTGCACCTCGAGAAACTGCTGGCCTATCCACAATTGGGCGTCATCAAGCCTTCATCGACGCACCTTGGTATCGAATAACAATTACAACACTCCAAGCCTATGGATAAACCATGATGATTGCGAACCTGAAGTTCAGTCATAAGGTATTGCTTGCGGCATCATTCGTTGTTGTCGCAGCGTTTTCGCTTTTTACGCTTTACAACGACTCGATTCAACACAAAACCATCCGCACGAACCTTGAAAACCACCTCGAGGAAATGAGCAAGATCACGGCTGCAAGCGTTCAGTCCTGGCTCTCTGGGCGGATACTTCTGGTTGATCATATTGCCCAGACGGTTGCCAATGATCCCGCGTCGCAACACATCACGCGGCTGCTGGAGCAGAGGTCGTTGCTCTCGACGTTTACCTTCACTTATCTAGGCAGTCGTGACGGTAGTTTCGTCATCCGGCCAAAGGACGACCTACCCGCTGATTACGATCCTCGCACCCGACCTTGGTATACGGACGCAATGACTGTCGGAGGAACCACGCTGACCGAGCCGTACCTGGACGTGACGACGGGCCAACTGATGATGACCATTGCAACGCCGGTCAGTCACGATGGCCAGGCGCTTGGGGTGGTAGGCGGGGACCTGACACTTGAGACGCTGTCGACCATAGTCCGCTCGCTCGACCTGGGTGGAATGGGCTATGCCTTTCTGGTCAACGCAGATGGCAGGGTGCTGGTTCATCCCGAAAAAGAACGGGTGATGAAGCAATTGAGCGATATTTACCCGCTGAACACGCCATCCCTTAGCTCTCATATCAGCGAGACGGAGCAGGACGGAAAACCTCAAGTTTTGATGTTCTCGCCGATCAAAGGACTGCCTTCGGTGAACTGGTATATCGGTTTGTCCATCGACAAAAGCGAAGCTTATGGCGCACTTGGTGATTTTCGCACTTCCGCCATTTTGGCGATGGTTATTGCCGTGGCGACCACGCTGCTTCTGCTGGGCCTGCTTATTCGCGTACTGATGCGGCCCCTGAGATTGATGGGTACAACCATGCGGGATATCGCCCAGGGAGAGGGTGACCTTACCCGCCGCTTGGGTGCGCACTCGAAAGATGAGTTCGGAGAATTGGCCGCAGACTTCAACCTTTTTGTGGAGCGCATCCAGCACTCAATACGTGAGGTGTCTTTTGCCACCGAGCATGTCAATGAAGTGGCCAGGCGCGTGACGCAGACCTCCAGCGCCTCCATATCAAACTCGGACGACCAGGCCAATCGCACCAACAGTATTGCCGCTGCAATTAATGAGCTGGGTGCGGCGGCCCAGGAAATCGCATGCAACGCGGGTGACGCCTCCCTTCAGGCGTCGGATGCCCGACGCCAGGCAGAAGATGGCCGCGCGGTAGTGACACAAACGATAAATGCCATGGACGAGCTATCAGGAAAGATCCGCACCTCATGCAGCAACATTGAGGCGCTGAATGGTAAGACGGAAAATATCGGGCGGATTCTTGAAGTCATCAAAGGCATTTCCGAACAAACCAACCTGCTGGCACTCAATGCTGCGATCGAGGCCGCGCGGGCGGGTGAAGCCGGGCGTGGTTTTGCTGTTGTGGCTGACGAAGTCCGTAGCCTGGCTTACCGCACTCAGACCTCAGCCCAGGAGATCCATACAATGATTGCAGAGCTTCAGATGGGGGCACGTGAGGCGGTACTCACCATGAAAGAAAGCGAGCGCTACAGTAAGGACGGTGTGATTATCGCCAACCAGGCCGGTGAGCGGCTGGGCAGTGTCAGTCAGCGCATTGGCGAGATTGACGGAATCAACCAGTCGGTAGCGACAGCAACGGAAGAGCAAACTTCAGTTATCGATTCACTGAACATGGACATCACCGAGATCAAAACCCTCAACCAGGAAGGGGTGGAGAACCTGCAGGCCACACTGCTTGCTTGTGACGATCTTGAACGACAAGCCACACGACTCAAACAGTTGGTGGATGGCTTCCGAACTTAGGCCATCCCCACAAGGGCCGGCATTAAGTCATGTGCGGGAAAACAACAGCTTCAAGCCTGCTGCTCCAAATACTAAGGCGAGGGTACCTTCGATCCATCGGCGCGCCCTGCGATAACCCCGAATCATTGGAGCTGTTGAGAAAACGATCGCATAGCTGCAGAAAATTGTGATGCTCAAAACGGCACAGCCCGCCAGGATGATTAAAACCGTCTCAGGCGTCGCTTGTGGTCCCAGCCCCAGTGTCATTGTTGCGATCCAACCCAGCAAAGCCTTTGGGTTGGTAAGGTGCATAAGCAAGCCGCGCCGGTAGAGGCCAAAGCCAGAAACGGTTGGTGCTGCGGCTAACGCCTTCTGAATTCGCTCATCAGAGCTCAGAGCAGATCGCCCAGCTTTTACAGCAAGGAACAGCAAGTACGCTCCGCCGACTATCTTGAGTACGAAGAGTGCCTGTGCGAATTGGAGCAGAATGGCTGATACACCTGTAGCGGCCATTGCCCCCCAGAAGAAAGAACCACTGATGACTCCAGTTGCCAGCATCAGCGCAGGCTTTCTCCCTTGGTGCATGGCAACGCCCATGATTCGCATGTTGCTGGGGCCGGGCTGGCAGCTCCCACAATGTAAGCTGTGAATACCAGCAGTAAGTGGTGCAGATCAAATGACATTGTTAGCCTCTGGAAGAATGCATGACAGCCAGTAGCTTAAGTGGTTCCAACGTGCACGTCATTCCATCAGTTGCCCAAATCTGACCCGTTCGCCTCTA
This sequence comes from Pseudomonas sp. FW305-28, assembly GCF_017351395.1. Lineage (NCBI taxonomy): Bacteria > Pseudomonadati > Pseudomonadota > Gammaproteobacteria > Pseudomonadales > Pseudomonadaceae > Pseudomonas > Pseudomonas sp. FW305-28. The sequence goes on along the minus strand of NZ_JACNDD010000010.1, from coordinate 77,910 downwards.
GTTCTTCTCGGAAATTTTTTGTTCGGTGCAGCCTTTCCAGGCATAACGCTTACCCCAAAACAGACTGTCGGTGTTCAAGGGGTATGATTCAGCCCCTGCAGTTTTAAATCCTACAACCAACCCTTGATCTGCGCGCGCACAGCCTGGGTAGAAATACCGTAGCGATCGTGTAACGTCGGAAGCGCACCAACATCGAGAAACGTGTCCTGCAACACTATTTGTCTGAACGTCGGCGTAACCTGGTGTTAAAGGCTCTCAGGGTCGCCAAAAAACATTTTGACTGGGCTCTAGGACGGTAGTTTCAGGTCATAAAAAACTAATGATGCCCCCAGTTTTGCCCCCAGTTACACAGAGTACGAGAGCGCTCGCGAGCGGCGATTTCTCACGAACTCCAGTATGGCAGTGACTGGCTTTCGGTGTAACTCCTCATTGGATCTGGAGGTAGGTTGCAGGGCTCATTAAGGACACGCTAATCCGCTCTCGCTCGAGAGCAGCAACTCCGATCGGCTGTGTTCGACCCAATATTGCATCCGCGTAATTGGTTTGCTGGTCTTGGAGGTTTCTACGAAACCAGGGGCGATTCAGAGCCTACCATCCACCTTTAGTTAGGGTGCTATCAATTTGTTTGATGACAAAGCTGTGTTGCGTTGCCAGCAAGGATCGAACACCTGCGTTGAAAGCGAATGGACGGCCTGCCGGGTAAGCTTTGATCAGACGAGGCGCTTCTCGAAACCAGCCAGATATTCGCGAACCATCGTCGAGTAGGGTGCTTGAGGCTTGGCCATCTCTTTCATATGTCGCACCGTACGGTCTATCAATGCTTCCATTCGTTTTATGATGCGCTTGTTTTCATCCGCGCACGGAGCATTCCTGCACACTTCGAGTTTCAGAATCATCGCGCAAAGATCCTTTACTGACTCCTCCATAAAGGCGAGTTGGCGCAGTACTCGCGTGCGATCCTGGACCAATCCCAAACGGTTCAGCCCGTAGGTATGGATCGATACCGCGCCACGAAGACTGAGCTTGTCTTCAAGCGCCTTATCAATTTCACCTTTGAATTCCGGGAGTAGATCTTGGGTTGGAATGACTTCAGGTAGCCCCGCGCCATCGTGTGGCTTTGGTAACACCAACCCAATGAGCTTTTCGCAGTCGACATGGAAGGCTAAATGCTCTTGTGGATCATCCCGGCAGGGATTGAGTAACAACGCGTATTCCGTTGAACAGTCCCTCGAGTCCTGTGTCGCGCGCGGCCCCAGGATTGGAAAATGATTGCCTTTGCCTGTAGTGGCCCTGCGTTGCTTGCTGAAGCCTGAATGGTCACTGCGCAGTTCAACCAATTGGGTCGAGAGCACCGGTGTGATGTGTTCGTTCAGTCGGTTGCAATGGATACAGCTGGGAAGCAGGTTTTCCCAATCCATCGCCAGCCACCAATATCCCGTATGGTCAGTATCCTTTACGCCCCCCTTCGGCCTGTAATGCTCTACGTCAACCGGGGCCACGGCAGGGTAGAACGTTTCGCAATACGCGCACTTGCCATGAAACAGCGCTAACAACTGGGTTTTGACCGAATTTTTGCGATAGGTCTTGAAAAGGGGTTTTTTCAAGGAGTCCACTGCCTTTGCGGCTTCAATCACAACCGGATCATCGGCCGCCAGCGTGGCTCTGGCGCGCGCCAAGGTCTCAAGTGCAGCCGTTTTTTCTTTGAAATAGGCGGTTAAATCAGTGAGTTCCTGATCCGCGGCACTGACTGTGGTCTTTCTAGGCAACATCGCCAGGGGCTTTTTCACGAGGGATCGGTCAACGAAGCGCACGGTTCAAAAGTCCTTGAGGATACTCAGTATTTTGGTCTTGGTTTCCACACGTATCGTTTCCCACTCACTGGAAGGCTCCTTCTTTCGCCGCTGAAGAAATTCGGCGACAGCCTCCTGAACGACACGCTGGGCCTCACTGGTGCCAACGGGAAGCGCGTCGTTGACCTCATCTTCGAAATAGGCCATGACCCGCTGTTCTTGGGCGGTCAACACTTCTCTGTTTTTGCGCTTGCTCAATAGATCGGCCACGCTTGCCAATTGCTTCTCCATTTCCGGCTGGTCAGTTGACATCAAATTGAAAAAATCGGACGTTAGCAACTGCTCGATCGTCAACCGGGAGGAGTCCGGTAGATCACTCAATTGCTCAATGCACGTGGCGTACTGAGTCTTTGCCCCGCCAGCCTTGGACCGACGTTGAACGACCACGACTTCTCCTTTCTGCATGCCGCGCAGACATAGGGGGTCATGGCTGGTGGCGATGAACGTGACCTTGGGCAAGGCCTTGCGCAACACATGCATGATCTGAATTTTCCAGCGCGGGTGCAGGTGCGCTTCGACTTCGTCGATTAACACCACAGCCTGGGCATGCTCAAGTCCTTGAAAACGTGGATGGACGCGACGGTCCATGAGCCGTTGCATGATGTCGCATACCATTGCCAGGATGGTTCTGTAGCCTGAGGACACATCATTGAGCGGTGTCCTGGTCACTACACCGGCGGGGACCGTCACGATCAGGCAGGATTTACCGTCGGGCGCTTTTTCGATGACTTTTATGTCGCCGTCCACAGACATGATGATTTTCAATGCACGGGCTACGTCATTGAAGTCTTCGCCTTCCAGCCCGAGCAGCCAGTGCTCCGGATTGGCCAGTAGGCGATCCGTCTCGAACAGGTTGATGATCGCATGATCGGCTTCATGAGCCGGAGGAGATCTTTTCTGGTATTGGCGAAAGGCGCCATAAGCGAACACTGGCGGTACATCATCCGGTCCATCCGGTCGAAAGACGTTGTCATCAATCCTCAAGACTTTGGCTTGCCCCTCGTCGAAACTCAAACGTACCTGTGCCGGGGTTTTAGAGGCCACGTCATCCGAGCCCAGTTGGGCTGGAGAAAGTACGAAGGAGCCAGGTGTCAGGTTCAAGGTGGCAGGTGTATCTGGATGGCTCAGAGCAAGCGCAATCGCTTCGAGAATCGAACTTTTTCCGGTGGCGTTTTCACCCAGTATCAGCAGTGCTGGCTGTAGAGTTTCATTGCTCAACTGCGATTCGGCGCTGAGTGTGCCGAGATTCAATTCGAGGTGCTCGATCGCCTTGAAATGCTGGAGTTCGATGGAATGCAAGGACGGGTATACCAGCGGCACAGGTGTCTTCTGCTGGTCTGGCGCAGTGCCCAGAACGCCATAGTCCGTTGGCGGTATGTTCAAGGTTTTACGGCCGAAGTCAGTTTCTTCAATCCACACCTGCAATTGTTCACGCGTCTGCTGATAGTCCCCGACTAAAAGCAGGGCTTTCAGTGTCTTTGCCACCCCGGAGCGGCCGGTAGGCATTGTCAGGCCAACCCTTTGTAACAAGTACAGCGCAATTCGCCGGCATTGCAGGTACCACAGGCCACCGAACTCAAGTTCGGCGAAGTCGAAATAGGTCTGAAAGGTAGCTTGGCGTAATCGCGGCAGGTGTTCACCAGACGCCAATAGTTCTTCACGGTACTGCCGAAGTCTGGCTTCCCGCAGTTCATTCAATTCTGGACGGTCCAGGCGAAAATTGGCGATTGTGATATCGCCCTCTTCAGACAGTGGCAGCAGCTCGCCATTAACGGAGGGGAAAAAGTGCTTTTCAAAACGCTGATCAACGCACGGATCAAGCAAAACGGCTGACTCGCGGTATGTGGAGAAGCGCCATGAACCGAGATTGTCATCGGCATACTGGCGCAATTGCTCAAGGTTCGGAATCGGAGCACGTTTGCCCTTTACCGGAAAGAACGAACGCTGACGCGGAATACACTTCAGACAGATGGGATAGATATTTTCCCAGGCATTGGCGAGCCAGACATAGTAGAGATGCGAGTCAATCCCTCCCATCGTAGAGGTTGCGGACGACGTTGGTCGAAATCGGTAGGGAAGTGGATGGTCCTTGCTTTCGCAAAATGCGCATTTCCATCGAAACATTTGTCCCAGCGCATCATAAACAGGGTTGAGCTGGTTCAGATTCAGTTCCAGGTCTTCCATGGGCACACGGGTTTGAGAGCGCTCCTGAGTGTCCAGACTGAAGAAATCCAGCAGTTGCTCTCTGGACTTCCTGAATTGCTCTTCGCGGAAAATGGAGGGAGGTACTTTGTTGCGTAAAAATCGTTGCATTGCTCATCTTCCCTGACACGGCGAAAAAAACCGCCACAGATCATCGCCAAACACAGGGTGCACGATATAGCATGGGGCCACTATCGAAAAGTCTGTGATGGTCCGCGAAGGCTGTCACGCGTCATTGGGGCATTCCTAATGTCCACGGCTTCAGGAATGGCTTGTTTCAAGCAATAACCTGGCACCCGCCCGTGTCGAGCCCTCGGGCTTTTGGAGAATCTGTACTTCAATGGACTGTGACCTTGATTCAAATCGACAAACCCGTAACCTTTCTGCTGCCATTTGATCGGTACAGCCTGACGCTCTCACACCGGCTGCTGGACAGCATGGGCGGTGTATCGCGTTTTTTGCTCAGAGCCATCGAACAGGAGCTGTCGCTCGCCGCACTGATAGAGGTAACGGCGCTTAGCGAGAGCGTGCTGCTTAATCAGCTGGCATACCTGCAGGCCCACCGGTATGTGCAAATAGAAGAGGGTGAAAATGGCCCGTTGCTGTGGCTGACGGCGCGGGGCACCTCTATCGTGCAAGTGGAGCACTTGCTTGAGGATTTCAGCCTCACGGTCTGGCTGGACGCTTTCACCCTTTCGCGTCACGCGGCGCACTTTGTGATGTTCGACTACGGTACGACACACCCACAGACATTACCTGCGAATGACGCCCCATCGACCGTTGTCACTCATGTGCCTCGTCGGACAGGTCGGGCAGGGCGCTCAAGGCTTTTTGATGATGCCAACCGCCTCAGAGGGCTGTTGGAGCAAGACGGTCTGAAGCAGTTGCTCGAGTATTGCTGGGGAGCCGATTGCGAGTTGATAACGAGCGAGCTTGAACACTGGGCGTTCGAGCTGGGCATGGATGAGGGTGAGCAAGCCGGGCTGCAGGTGCCGATCGAGTACGCGGCCGGGGAACTGCAATTGCGCCTGAAGACGTCCAATCATCATGGCAAGTCGGATGCACTGCCGTCGCTGACCTTGCCCGTGGTCGAAATTGCTCATGTGTTCAAGCCAATAGCGAATTTCCCGTGGACGGTCGAGCTACCGTCCACGCGTGTTCACCGGCTTGAATTGGTCAGTTCGGGCACCTTGAGCCATTTCACCACGGCTGCCGTTGTGGAGAGCGAGGACGCCAGACATGCCAGGCTGCCCATGTGTCTTGGTGACGGCCTGCCAAGTGAACTTGATTCGTTGACCGTTGCGCCTGGCCTCTGCGTAGAAACCAACGCCAGAATCCTGCAACTTTTGTGCTCAATGGATGAGGTGCAGTTGGCCCGTCATCTACAGCGCACCCCTGACGCGTTCACCCTGTCCCACAACCTCATGACCGAAGAAGCGGCGGAATTAGCGTGATTACTGTCGATGTGTTCGCGACCTTGTTTGACTGGGACGACAAAACCACGGAACGGGTCAAACGTACCAGTGGCGTCAGCCGCACCCTGTATACGATGGCGCGCACGGGTAAAGCCGCCAGTCCGTTGATTTTCGTCGAGGCGGGGCTGGCATTTCTGGATGCTTTGGGGGCTTACGCTGATTATCGTCAAGCCAAAAGCAAAACACAGGCACTGGAGGCCGAAGGTGAAGCTCTTCGCCGTGAGTTCAAGGAGCTTGAGAAGCAATTTCGCTTACAGGCCAAGGAGCGTGACCTGAAGTTCAGTGCGCAAATGAGCGCGTTGCGCAACCAGTTGGAGGCTCGTGACGTAACGCTGCACATCAGAGTGACGAACCTGGAGAACCTGGGACGGCATATCAAGCGTCTGGGTGATCACGTGTCTCGGGAGCGTTTGGCGGTGACACCCAATTGCGTGCCATTGTTGAAGCTGGAGCGCACCTATTATCTGTTGGTTGATGCGCAGCTCAGTGCAGCGCTTTCGCTGTTGGACGAGTGAGGACCCATCATGAAAAAGGCAAAACCGCAAAAGACGAACACTGCCGAAAAGGCAGGCGATAGCGAGAAGGTCACAATGAAAAAACTCGACCAAGTGGCCGATATCGCCAAAGCCGCCATTTCTGTGACCAGCAAGCTCGCCGATTGGGGCAAACAGACCTCGGTAACCAAAGCTTCCATTGAAGCTAGCAAGGCGCGCGTCAGCGCTGCCGAAGAGAAGACCAAGCAGGTGGCCTGGAACACCGTACAAAAGATGTCTGAAACTGACCGCCTGCGGCAGAAAGACGCCAACGAGCACGATCAGACAATGGCCAGGCTCCAGATGGAGCATGAACAGATGATGACGCTCGACCGTGAACGGGAGCGTGTTCTCGACAAAATTCTTGAACAGCCAGCCTCCCTGGACCAACTGGCGCACAGCTACCGAGCGCTCATTCCGCTTAAGCCTTGAGATCTACGACCTATGTACCAGTTTGTTGCTGCGGGGTTGTTCGTTCTGGGTGCGAGTGCCGTTGCCTGGTTTCTGGATCGTGAAACCGATGAAGAACGTGAGCTCCATGAAGAACTGAAGCAGCGCAATGCCCGGACGCGAAGTGATTTTCAGGCTACCAGCTGGGCAAACGCCATGGAGCAAGCTCGGGCCCACGAAAGTGCTGCGCTGCGGTACAAGGCCGAGAACCAGGATTATTGCAAAAAGTTTCGGGCGCGCCTGCAAGGCACGGCCCAGGAGTTCGACATTCTGGCGCAACGGCTGGCCAACGATCTGTCGGACGTATCAATCAGTCCCTACAGACGCAACGCACTGCGCCTGCTCAATGGGCGCCTGCAAGATACGCAGAACCGCCTGGCAGGTTTTTTCGCATACTGCGAATGGTATCTGCAGACATTAGACAAACTCGCTCAAAAGCAACAGTTCACTGAACTGATGAACATGGCACAGCCACAATCCCGGTTACCTGACGACTGGTTTTACGGCGGCAAGGTCGTTCTGGCATCGGTCTCAGAGATTGATAATGCATTCAACGCCTACGGGCAAAAGCTCGAACTGCGTGCGGAGAAGCAGGCCAACGTTTGGACCGATACGCAACAGCGCGCACTGATGATGCAGTACCCCGATCAGAATGCGGTGCCGGTGCAGATGTCAGGTAACGTCAAGCGGCCGAATTTCTTCAAAGCCTGCGTTTTTCGGGGGGCATTGCACGCGGAACACATATTGGAAAGTGTGCCGTGCACGGCTTTCATTGAAAGAGCGCAGACATCGCCACAATATGGCGACGGCTACCTCGTGCGTTGTTATCCAGGTTTCTGTTCTGTCGACAAGCAGCAGTCCGCAAACGGCGGTGTCGTCGCATTCTTGCCACGCAGCGAGTCGAGCTTCCCCGGAAAGAATTACCCGCGTGGTGATCGTATTGAAGTGTACGTTCATTACTACGACTTACTGCTGAGCAAAGGCCAAGTGACGGTCACTCAGCACCCGGAGTCGCTTCGCTACGGCGAACAGAGTGCAGCACCGGTGTTTATCCACGCGGACCGCGCTGTGTATGATCTTGAGGGGCTGGAACGCGAAAGTGGCAGTGCACAGTGGCAGTTGCGGGGCTCGGTCGAGATTGATGGCGAACTCATCGTCTCCCTGCAACTTGGGGCATGGCTGATCGAGGCCAAAGCCAGCTTCAAGGACTCTCAGTTGCACATTGTGAATGTGACGCGCACCGGTTTCGATAGCGTTGAGCTAGACGCTTTGCCTTGCCCGATGCGGTTGATTGACGTGAGATTCAAGGACAGCGTCTTCTTCGACGTCCTGCAGTTCGAAGCCTTCGTGACCTTTTGTCGTCAGCAGTCATTTTTCGCCGGCGACAGTCAGGCACGCAAGCAGGCTGGAAAGTTCTTCGAGCGTTGGAATGCAGTTACAGATTATCTGTTGGCTGAAACAGGGCATGCTGTATTTAACTTGAGTGATGTCACTGAAGTGGAAGAGCGAACGCTGGAGTGTTCCAGCAGTTCGAATCTGGTCGATGGCCTGCAGAAATTGATTGAAAAGGCTCGTAGTACGCCGCGGTTGTTCGTGGAGCAGCTGTGCCTGAGTGGCGATGGTGAAGAGCGCTGGTTGCAGGTCGCCGAGTTGCATGGGGTGCCAGAGGCCCGAGCTGCAAAACGTTACGAAATCTTCCATAAAGGGATGAAGCGCCCAGGCTCCGATAGCGGTTACGTCGATGTGCAGCCGTCGCAATACAGAATACGCTTTCCCAACCGGGGCGAGCTGGCAAATCTGGGTCGGCAGAAGATCGCGCTTCAGGGGTTCCTGGGTGGGCGCCTGATTAATCGAAACCTGCAGCAAATTCTGCTGATGCCTGCCCGCTATGTTCCACAACCCGACCCATTCTGGAATGAACGGGTCAATAGTGGCCTGAACTGGCGGGACCCCAATTGGCAGGGGGCTGACAAAGCGAAGGCCGCAAAAAAGGTGATCGAGGCGGCGCTCGTCGAATCCAATTTGTATCTGATACAAGGGCCTCCGGGTACAGGCAAGACCACGTGCATCGTCGAGTTGTTGCACCAGTTGTTCTGCGCCAGACCAGACTCCAGGATTCTGGTAGTTTCGCAACAGAACACTGCGGTGGATAACGCTCTCGATCGCTTCCTTGAACAGTTCCCGGGTTTCAGCTCCAACGTATTGCGCATTGGCAACGATGTAGAAAAGGTGCAAGTGGAAGTTCGGCCGCGCATGACCGAAAACGTTTTGATGGAGTACCTGCGCGAGCGTCAGCAGGACTACAGTCTGGCGAGCCTCGAGAACCCCGAAAAAGCCGATTGGATCGAAACCTGGATGGACCGTATCTATCATCCTTCAGACCGGGGACGTTCACAGTTCGATGATGAACTGGCTGAGCTCGTTGTCCAGGATCACGGCCTGATCGGTGCTACCTGCGTAGGATTGTCATCGCGACGTTACGGTATGGATCGACTTGCATTCGACATCTGCATCGTCGACGAAGGAGGCAGGGCAACGGTTCCCGAACTCTTGATTCCACTTATGCGCAGCCGTAAAGCAATCATTATCGGAGATCATTTCCAGCTCCCCCCGAGCATCGGCCGCGCCTTGCAAGAGGCTGAGGCAAAGTCGGTCTTGCCGTTTCTTGAGGAAACATTTCTCAAGACCAGCTTTTTCGAGCAGCTTTATGAAAACCTGCCAGCGGCCTGTTCCGGCAGACTTGTGGAACAGTTTCGCATGGTCGAACCCATCGGCGATCTGGTAGCGGACCTGTTCTACACCGCCAATGACGTAAGGGGGCTGCACAACGGCAAGGTGCACGAACGTAAGGATTTTCTCGACGCAGAACACTGCATGCGCTGGGTGGACGTCCCTCATGGCAAGGAAGAAAACGAAGGCACCAGCCTGTTCAATGAGGCGGAGTCCAAAGCGATAGTCGATTTCCTGAAAGCGTCGGCGCATAAACTGGCATCGCGCCGAGCGGAAGGCACCCAAAGCTTTACTACTAAATCCGTGGCAATCATCACACCCTATGGAGCCCAGAAACGCGTAATCAATAAAGATTTCGCAGCGCTTAGAAAGAGCTTGCCGCTTATTGACGACGTGTTTGAGGTAAAGATCGATACGGTGGACAGTTTCCAGGGAAGCGAAGCGGATATCGTGTTGTATTCAACTGTTCGTACTCAGGGGGGCATCCGCTTCCTGCTCGACCGTCAACGTTTGAATGTGGCGTGCTCACGAGCGCGGGAAAACCTCACATTCTTTGGCCACGCCCAGTTTCTGCTCAAGCAGGAGCGCGGCAAGAATGCACTGTTTAGCCTGATCATCAAACGCAGCGCTCGAGCCACGGCTTCGAATCCTTTTCAGGCGAATACTCACAAGAGCAAGGTGCCATTGAGTAGTTAGTGTTTCCTGATGCAGTAGCTGGACTGGACGGACCTGCTTTCGGATTGCTCCGGTCGCTTGGCAAAAGCGGCCCCTGCGTCGGTCGGCGACACCGTCCTGTTTGTCCGACTCAACAGCCGAACCCTGAGCCGACTTTCCAGATTGCGGACGGCATGAATAGCGGCGCCTAGAGACTATCCGGGCCCCCAAAAAACATTTTGACTGGGCTCTAGCACTGTGTTTTCAGGCAGATAAGTTTCAGATATGCCCCCAGGTTGCCCCTCGGTGTATCAGGTTCTTGGTGGAGATTTCCGACAGAAACCAGATGGATTCAGATGGCCTTCAGTAGTTCATAGGTTGAGGGTAAGCGACACGTTCCCCCCTGGAAACGGTGAAGTCATCGAAACGAAAGGTGGCAATCACTCCGGCCTGAAGGCTTGGAAAGCTCAGTACGGTCCGCTGTCGTGAAAAGCTGAGGTCCTCGAGCAGTACGGTATTGGATAGGGTAATTAGGGTTGCTCGCGAACCTCCATCCATTCGAAAAAATCTTCGGATGCAAAGCCGACGCTGCAGTTCGCGTCGAACCGCTCGTTGATTCTGATTAGAGTCATCCGCTGAGCTTCTTGTGCTGAGGTTGGGAAGAAAGCTCCACCAGGTTCGCTGTGCATGAAAAAATCGCCGAGCTTGGCTCCGCAGTTTTCGCAGTGATTCATCAGGTAACTGCTGCCTACCGTTTTGCTGTAGGCCTGCTTGAACTTGTTAGTGAAGTGACGGATCTGCTTCGTGACCCCGGCAGAGAGGCTGGCGATATTGGAGACCGTTCCGCGATACCCATGGCACTTCCATTCGCCGAGGTTGCTTGTGAGCGCGAAATCTTCGTCCTCATCCTCGTAGTAATCGAACTCTTCGTGTTGCTCGGGCAGCTTGAACGAAAACACGCGGGTCAAATTAGAACAGCCCCAGCAGTCGGACACTGACTCTATGATGTAGTAATACGGTGCTCTGACACTAAATTCAGGTCCGTGCTCGAGGTCTGCGTGCTCTGTTACGGGTAGCCATTGAGCCAAGGGGCCGATGTCGACACCCTCGGGGATGTACCAAGTCTTCAGGCCCGGGTCCCACTTGGCACCGAGTGATTTCGCTTCATCTTTTTCTGAGAAGGGGACTTTCAGATCAATCCTTGCCATTTCTGTATCCGTACGTATTGCTCATCAGTAAGCGTCAGATCCCATGCTAGAGCCTTCTAGCCTTGTTGGGGACCTTCGAGTTCTAAAAAAGAGCGACAAAGCAGGCTGATGGCGGGATGTGCTGCAATAGCCCGCTGGTCTGTCTTGGTCAGAGGTTAATTCATAACTGCGCTCAATGGTTGGGTCTTCAATCAGTCTGTATATATTGCCTGCTAACCGACTATGGCTGTTATCTGAGGTCGACCAAGTTTAGGCCTTAAAAGGAGGCCTATAACTCGGCTCAGGGCAGCAGCCAAGTGCTGTTTGGGGTGCTGGACCGGATGCCGACTGCCTGGCACTGCTCCAGAATCGGCAGAATGTAAGTGATATTGGTACGGCCCGGCTTGCCTTCTGCTCTGTAACGAGCCGCCTGGCAAAGTGGGCCGGCTTTTTCGTACGTATGGTTGGAGTTGATTTCCACAGCTTGTGCTTGGCCGAAATGACTGTTATCGGCGAGGTAGTCCAACGTTTGCTGGAAAGCTGCTCGAGTCAGCGCCAACTGCGAGTCTTCCAATCCGGTCTCAATCACAACGCGATTTGCATCAACAGTCGCGATACGGAAGCGGGCGCTACGCGACGGTGTTTGCAGTTCCTTGCCTTGCAGGCGGCTGATCAATGCCCAGAGAGTGTTGTCGACTTGAGTGATGTGCTGCATGGGATAGTTCCTTCGTTGCTGAACGGGCGCGAGCTTTAACCTGAATCGACTTATGGAATCTTGATCCCCAACGCATTCAGTGATGGTGTATCCATCCGGCCATTCACGGTCAGGCCACTGTCCATCTGAAAGGCCATCAAGGCCCCACGTGTTGCTTTGCCCATCACCCCGTCAATGGAGCCTTGGTAATACTGGCGCACCATAAGCGCGGTCTGCACACGGGTGACCAGGCTGCTTTTCTGCTCATTGGTCGCGCGACTCTTAGAAGTGCTCGAACTTGTCCCGCTGGTAGTGCCAGACGACTGATAAAGGCTGTTGCTGCCTGGAGGGCTGCTCGAAGCACTCGGCGCGCTGTAGCCTCGGGTACTGGTAGCGGGTGGGCTGTAGTAGCGAGGTGCGCTATAGCCACCCGAGCCGCTGTAGTGAGAACTGTGCGAGCTGTGGGACCGGTGAGAACTGTGCGAGCGATGCGCCGCATAGATGTTGATGGTGTCTGGCGCATTGAGCGTATCGGCAAATACCGGGGGCTGTAGCTTGTCGTTGGGTTGCCAGTTTGCATCGGCGAGTGGCAGATGGCCCGCCTGTGCCAGGGTGGTACCTGCTATTGGCAGCAGGCTGATCCCACTGATCAGGACTTTCCAGCGGTCGAGCAATTTCACTGTGCACTCCTTGCATAGGCGCTAAAGGCCTTGGTCGATAGCAGTTGTACGCCGCGGCTCTGCCAGCGGTCGGTGTGGGATTTGAAGAAGCCAGAGCAATGTTTGACGGCAGCGCATTGCTGGCAGGTATCGATGAACAGATTCTTCCAGTCCGAGATGCTCTGGCGGGCAAAACGCGAGAGGTGGGCCGGGATCAGGCACAGGGGCAAGTTGTAGATCGAAACCGGCACTCCGCGGTTGAACAGGAAATACACGGCCTGGCTCAACGACTCTTGATAGTCCAGCGGGTCAATCCACAGTTCTTCGTGGTTTTTCCTGGCCAGGCCGGTGCTTTCGATACCCATCAGCGCAACATGCCGCACGAAGGGCAGGTTCCTGAACACGTAGTGGGCGAGCTCTGGCAAGCGTGGCGTGGTCAGGCGATTGAGCACCACGCGTACCTCGATGATCTGGTGGGCACGCGCCAGATTGTAAAGACCTTGCAGGGTTTCGCTGAACGCGCCTGGAGCCTGCACTACATGGTCATGGTCTTCGGCATTGTCGGCATACAGCGGGATGCCCCAGCTCAACTGAGGGTGGCCGATTGCAGAGAGCGCTGCGATCCAGCTCGTGTCGTGGAACAGACGCCCGTTGCTGAGCACATGGATAGATTTCTGCGGCAAAACGGCTTTGCACTTGGCCAGGATTTCCAGCAGGCCGTCGCGATAAAGCGTTGGTTCTCCGCCGCTGATTCCCAGATTTTCCTCGCCCGGGTCCATCAGGTCGATCAGCCGTAGGTTCTCTTCGATGTGCCAACGGTCATCGATATCTTTGGGCGGCTGCGAGCACATCAGGCAGAGGCTGTTGCAACGATCGGTCATGAACAGCAGGTTGCTGTCTGAGCCTCGTCGATAGAGCACTCGCACCAACGCGTTGCCTGGTGTGATGGCAATGACATCGCCGGGCTGCACGACATCCGCATCTTTGGGGGTGTGCAGATGTGGCCGCGCGCTGTCGAAGTCGCCGATCAATGGCTCCGGGATCAGGAATCCACCCACTGGTAACGAGAGCAGATGCGGGCTCCGTAGCCGTTCTTCGTTTGGCAGCCAAAGCAGCAGGTCACCGAACTCAGCACTTCCGGCACAAACAGCCAGGCCTTGTTCGATGAACTCATCCAGAGTGATGACCTTGAGCAGTTTCGGCTCATTCAGGTTATGGATTTCGAAGTGGGTATCTTTTCGCAGCATCGCCTTCAGCCCTTGTACCCCGGGAACCGGACATCGCTGTAAGAGCGCCTGTTCAACCAAGACAGCAGCACCCTCTGCACGTTGTCGTCGCCATCGTAAAGCAGACCGAAAAGATGCTTCAGAAGCCCCATGTTCTTCTTACAAAAGCTGCTGAACACTCGGTGTCCGATCGGGTCAGCTTGGCGGGCATAGTGTTCGATGGGGTCAGCACCACAGTACGGGACAAGTGCGCAGTCGGAGCAGCCCGGCAGCGCTTCTGCTACACCACTGGCGAGCAACGCATTCATGACGGGCGATGCGAGTAATTCAGACAAGGGTTGCTGCACGGTGCCGAGCTTCAAGCCGTCTTCACCCATCTCCAGCAGCATTCGGGCTTCGTCCGAGGGATAGACGTAACCGTCATAGTTGTAAACCAGCGCCGCAGTGCCTGCGCCAGCAGGGGAGCGCAGGTCTACATAGCCGGAGGAGAAGGGTGTCAGGATATTCTTCAGCAACAGGCTTGTATAACTCTCTGAGAGGTATACGCCCTGTTGGTTGATATGCAGTAAATAGGCCAGTGCCTTCTTGTAGAAGGCCAGGTATTGTTCAATAGGGTAATCAAGTCGATGGGCACTCTTGGTGGCAAACCCATAAGGGCTCAGAGGCCGAAGCGAGATGCTGGAGAAGCGCTGGCTTACATACTCATCGATGATCGCTTCAGGTTGTTCGAGGCTTCTTGAGGTCAGCGTGGTCAGCGCGGAAACTGCATCATGGCCAAGGCGCTCACGGACCCACTGGATGCCTTTTACAGTGCGTTCGTAGGAGTCTCGTGACGGGGTAGGGCGGTTGGCATTGTGCAAGGGCGCCGGCCCATCGAGCGAGGTCGAAAACTGGATGCGATTTTGTTCTGCGAAGTCGAGTACTTCCTCCCTCAGGTGGTGCAACGTGGTGGTGATGACGAACTGGATATCCCGTTGTTCGACCACGTTCCGTTCAACGACCCATTCGACAATCTGGCGGACGCGCTCGAAGGCCAGAAGCGGCTCGCCACCCTGAAACTCCACAGTCAGGGCGGGAGCGTTCGATTCGAACAGGCGATCGACCGCCGCCTGCGCATCCGCTTCCGACAGATCGTGGCCGGATCCTCCCAGAGGGGCCCGTGACACCTGGCAGTACTGGCAGGTGTGGTTGCAGCGCAATGTAACCACGAACAAGTGCAGTGCAGGCCCCTGGAAGAGGAAGTCCTTGCGGCTGCGATACTGCGCTGCCATTTCCGGGAACGGGTCGTGGCAGCCTGGTTCGTAGATGAAGTGGCGGGCCAGCAGGTCCTTATAAAAAGGCGTACTTGCTTGAACGTCGAAGTAACTGAGGGCTCGTAATTGCGCGTCGTTCACGTGCATGTACTCACCGGTATCGGAGGTGAGCAGGATGTCACGGTCATGTCCCGTGTTCATGCGCATGAATCGAAAAGGCAGCAAGCGGTAGTGCTTGGCGTCTGTCGCAATCAGTGTCACTGGGAAATCCCACATCCAGCGAGCGCGGCTCGGGCCAGGACTTCGCGCAGCCCTGCTGTTTCGCGGTTGATATGGTCGCGTAGGGCGAAGTCGTTCAGATACTGGAGGATCAGCGAGTGAGCCTGCTCCGGGGAAAGCGTTAGCCTTGCTTCAGCGGGGTGGGCCGTGAGGCTTATCTGATTGGTTTCAATAGCGACCTGGATCGCGACAGTGTCGGCCAGGGAATAAGCGGCGCGTTGCACCACGCTGAGCGGGTAGGCTGCGCTGTCGAGTTTCAACGTGACTGGCCATGTCATCGGAACCGCTCCTTCAAATCCGTTGGAAACGTGTGGATTTTGCAGGTTGCCGAGGCATTATGCCATCATAATTTTTTACATTTGCACGCATTTGTCCAGCGTGGTGGGTGGTGCGCTCACTACGGCTCGGCCATTGATACGGGGTAGGGCCGAGGGTTCATATCTCCCTCAGTCTACCCATCCTAATCAATAGCCTGCTTGGCCTCAGGCTGGGGGCATCCTTTTCAAACCATCCAAAGCATGCCCTCAGATGTGCCCCCAATGTAGCAATCCACTGGAAGTGAATGGAGCTCCATGGGTTGTGGAAAGGCAGAAATGATCAGCCAAACAGCCTGCCCGGCGACGCCTAAAGACTCTCAGGGTCGCCAAAGAACATCTGAATCCGCGAACGCAACCAGCGCTCCCCAGGATCATTGTCCTGAGAACCCCGCCAGGCCATATGCAGTTCGAAGCTGCGCACCGGTATGGGCGGGTCTTCGGCGCGTACGCCACCGGCGGCGGTCAGCGCGTCGGCGGTGTAGTCGGGCACGGTGGCGATGATGTCGGTGCCCGACAACAGGGTGCTCAAGCCGTTGAACTGCGGCACGGCCAACACCACATGACGTTTACGGTCGAGTTTTGCCAGTTCTTCGTCGATGAAACCGCTCAAGTCACCGGCGAAGGAGACCAAGGCGTGGGGGCGGGCGCAGAATTCGTCCAGGGTCAGTCGTCCCGGCGCGGTGTCGGCGCGCAACACTTTGGGCATGCTGCGCCGCAAGACCTTGCGTTTGGCGTTGGCCGGGAGGTCGTCGGTGTAGCTGACGCCGATGGAGATTTCACCGGACGCCAGCAGGCCCGGCATCAGGATGTAGTTGACCCGGCGCACCACCAGCACAATGCCCGGCGCTTCAGCCCGCAGGCGTTTGAGCAGCATGGGCAGCAGGGCGAATTCGGCGTCGTCCGACAGGCCGATGCGAAACACCGAGGTGCTGGTGGCCGGGTCGAATTCCGCGGCGCGGCTGACTGCCGTGGAAATCGAATCCAGGGCCGGAGAGAGCAGGGCGAAGATCTCGACCGCCCGGGCCGATGGTTCCATGCTGCGGCCGGTGCGCACGAACAGCGGGTCATCGAACAGGCTGCGCAGGCGCGACAGTGCGGCGCTGATGGCCGGCTGGCCAAGAAACAGCTTCTCGGCCGCGCGAGTCACGCTGCGTTCATGCATCAACGTTTCGAACACGATCAACAGGTTCAGATCGACACGCCGCAGGTCATTACGATTCATCTGGGGTCCTGGCAGATTCGGTAAGCTTGACGTGAACGGCCATATGGGAACAATGGCCGGCATGAATCTTACGGGGAAAGGCTGGTACTCTGCACCGGCTAATTGAGTTTTCTTAGGTTAAGTCCTACAGGAGTGGTTGGTTTTTCTTGCTGCGGAATCAATGACAGGCATGTCGACTATTAATAGCCACTGATGGTCTTGGCTACAAAGCCCGGATAGAGTTCGTGGCATTAGAGGTTACTTTGACGAGGTTTGCGATGTCCCGCACGATCCGTTTTCACAAGTTTGGTGGTGCCGAGGTGCTCAAATGCGAAGAGCATGCGGCGGCTCTTCCTGCGCCAGGAGAAGTGCAGGTCCGCGTCGAAGCGATCGGCATCAGTTGGTACGACACCTTGTGGCGCCAGAACCTGGCGTCCTCCCAGGCACGCCTGCCTTCGGGCCTGGGCCATGAAATGGCCGGCGTGGTCACGGCCGTCGGCGACGGCATCGATGACTTGGCCGTGGGCGACAAGGTCGCCAGTTTTCCGGCCGAAAGCCCGAACGACTATCCGGTGTACGGTGAAGTCATCGTGCTGCCCCGCACCGCCCTGACCCGTTATCCCGATGTGCTCAGCCCGATCGAAGCCGCCGTGCACTACACGCCGCTGCTGATCGCCTATTTCGCCTACATGGACCTGGCGCGGGTCAAACCGGGGCAATTCGCCCTGGTCACCGATGCCAGTCATTGCGCCGGCCCGTCCTTTGTCCAGTTGGGCAAGGCCTTGGGAGTGCGGGTGATTGCGGCCACCAAGACGGCCGACGAGCGTGAATACCTGCTGTCGTTGGGCGCCGAAAAAGTCATCGTGACAGAAGAGCAGGATTTGCTGATGCAAATCAACAAGCTCACCGATAACCGTGGCGTCGACGTGGTATTCGACGGCCTTGGCGGGCCGCAGATGTCGCTATTGGGTGATGTGCTGGCGCCCCGTGGCAGCCTGGTGTTGTATGGCTTGCAGGGCGGCAACCAGACGCCGTTCCCGGCCTGCGCGGCGTTCCAGAAGAACATTCAGTTCTTCGTGCACTGCATCGGCAATTTTACCGGCAAGCCGGAACTGGGCATCGTCCAGGACCAGGTGGCATTGCAACGAGCGTTGCGCGATATCAATCAACTGACCGCCGATCGCGTGCTGTTGCCACTCAAGACTCGGGTCTTCCCGTTCTCCGAGTTTGTCGAAGCGCACCGGTACATGGGTGAATGCCCTTGCCGTGAACGCGTTGCCCTTCAGGTCGTCGACCCCGCCTGATACCTGTCTTGCGCAAGAGTCATCGCCGGGCTCTTGCGCTGTCTTCGATTCGATCTCCATCCCTCCTTTCCCACGCACTGGCAGCCTGACGGCGGTGCGTTCGTGCCTCGCAAGGCCCCTCCAGCAACCTGTCCCGGTTCGCTCGAAGCAGAAACGGTTTGCCGGTGAACATCTGAACTGGTTTTTGCCCTCAATCTGTATCTTCTAATCATTATTTAAGTCCTGATAATTGAACGCTGATTTCCATATCAAGGAAGAAGTCGTGGTGCGGTGTAACTTTTTCGAAGGCTTTCATCCTTCAAGGCACATTCAAGGTGCAACGAGCGTTAATTGGCAGGGGGCTATCTATCGATCCTGGAGAAAACAGGGTGGGGTGGAAGGTCAATTAAAGTTCGGCAAGTTCCTTATTTCTCGTACTCATTGTCTGTGGGACGTTGTCGGAATTCTCCTAGGACGTACCGCCAGCTCGGCAAGGCCCTGTATTTTCAAGGCCTGCAGCGGGGGTGCCCGGGAGCACGGGGTGACTTCCTGCGTATGTATCAAATAATTACGACAAGCAATGCTTGAGCGTATTGCTAATACTCTTTGAGTACTAGAACGATTCATTCAGACCAACACGTCGCGCGGTCACGTTGGTGCGGGTGCGGCGCCGATAGTTGAATTTCAGGTAAATGGCTATGAGTGCAATTCATGAGCAGGCAATGACTCACGTGTATCAACAGATACTGCAACGATTGTTGGGTTTTTATTCCCGGGCCGAACGGACCGCGTTGCAGCTTTTGATCCAGCGCTTGATTGTCGCCGCCGGAGGTATCGATCGGATTGGCGATTATCGTGTGTTGACGGTCCAGAACGGGAGCCGGGAGAGCTTTTATGTACTGACCGCTTTGCGGGCCGCCCAGTTGAGCATCGCGGGCCGGCATCCGGTGACCTTCGCCTTGCGCGTCGCCACGCCGCGCCTGAGCGAAACCACCCAGGCGACGCTGGAGAACATCCATCGCTGCTACAGCGCATTGTTTGTCTATGACGATCCCCGGGTCGAATTGCTGATGGCGGATAACCGCGAGGTGTTGCCGTTCAATCACCGGCAGCCCTTGTCGGTACCGGGTCACGAGGCCAATCGCATGGACCTGCTGGCCTTGGGGCACCTTCGCTCGGTCGACAGTCCCCTGGACATCGGGAGCGACGGTTACCTGGCGATGGCCGACTTCTATCGGCACATGGCCCGCTGGGAGTCTGGCGTGGATTCGATGGTCAGCAGCGATACGCCACGCCAGCAAAGACAGTTCATTTCAGGCCTGCGTCGCGCGGCCCGCAAAATCGGTCTGCCGACCGACAATATCGGTTGCTTCGACAGCCTCTTCGCGCACCTCGATACCTTGAGCAGTGATCTCTACGAGCATTTCTACGGTCCCGAACGCCTTGGTGCCTGGAAGCCCGAGGGGCATTTCGAGGCCTGCCGGCGGATGAGCCATATCGGCATCGACGACCTGATCGTCGACAGACTGGAGGGCACCAACTGGCCGCTTTTCAACGAATTCCTACGGGTACAGACCGATGGCCTCATGCCCTCGGCGATCGAAAACGAATACCTCAGCCCGCTGCTGTCGGCCCATTTGCATGGCCTGCTGGCCTGCTACGTGCAAGGGCGCAGCTACGAAACGGGTTACAGCGACTATGTGCAGCGGGCGATCATGATCATGCATCGCAAGCAACTGCCGGAACACGCCTGCGAGCAGGCTCGAGCGTTGTTCGGCTCACCTTCGGCGATTCCCGAGCGCCGCGCCTATGCGGCCCTCGAAGCGCAAAAGGTCCTGGGGCTCAGCGAAACGCAACTGGTGTGCATGCTGTTCGCGCCATTCGTGGGGCAGGGCGAGGGCCTGGAACACTTCCTGCGCTGTTGCCACCCCGGCATGCTGGTGGCGATGCCGGACCTGCACAAGGCCATGCAGGGCGC
This sequence comes from Pseudomonas sp. FW305-28, assembly GCF_017351395.1. Lineage (NCBI taxonomy): Bacteria > Pseudomonadati > Pseudomonadota > Gammaproteobacteria > Pseudomonadales > Pseudomonadaceae > Pseudomonas > Pseudomonas sp. FW305-28. The sequence continues at coordinate 57,939 of NZ_JACNDD010000010.1, read as the reverse complement.
GACGGTCGCCGATCAGATCGCGCAATGGATGGTCGACGTCAGTGGCCTGCCCATCGATATCCTTGGCAAGCTGTACCGGGCGAGCATTACCGTGCCGGAACAACCGGAAGCGATGCCGGGAGCTGATCTGCAGCAGGCCCTTGACGACGTTGATACCGCAGAAGCCGGGCAGGCCGTCGATGAGCCGCACGAACGCTCGGCAAGGCACTGAGGAACGAGGCTTGATGGGCTCGTCTACCTCGTCCCTGGTCGTGATGCCCGGCGTTGTGACCTGGCCGACTGCAATCCGTTCTCCTGGCGTGATCCCATGAAAGGTTGCCGGGAGACAGACTTCGCCTACCAGGCGGTTTATCGCTACCTGACCACGCTGATCAACGAACTGGAGGTTGATGCGCGGGTGCGCCTGCCTTCGTTGCGGCAATTGGCCGAGCGTCTGAACGTGTCGATATCGACCATCCAGTACGCTTATTCGCTGCTGGAGAAGGAAGGGCGGGTCTACTCGATCGCCAAGTCCGGTTATTACGCGCTGCCGGCGCCCAGCATGACGACCCTGGATGGCGGGGACGATTTGCTCGAGACTTTGTACGTCAATGCCCGGCGCCCCGGCATGCTGGTACTCAGCGCGGACGAGCCGGCGTCGATGCAGCCGTTGGACAGCCCGATGCTGTTGCTCGAGCGCGAGCTGCTGCGCCAGTATCCACGTTCCTCGCAGACGCCCTCGCAACCCTGGGGCGAGTTGGAGCTGCGTACCGCGCTGGCGGCCCGCTACACCTCTTCGCCGGCCCGTTGCTGGAATGCCGATGACGTCTATATCGGTGCCGATCTGCGGGGTGTCCTGGAGATCCTGATCGCCGTGCTGGCACTCAGGGGCGCCACAGTACTGATCGAATCGCCCTGCGACTGGGCCGTGTTGCGCCTGCTGCAAGCCGCCGACATCAACATCATCGAGCTGCCACTGCTGGCCGGCGGGGAAGTCGACATCGAGCAGTTGGAGCCACTGCTGGAGAGCGAAACGGTGCGCCTGGTGATGCTCTCGTCAGTCCTGAACATGCCAACGGGCTCGCTGGTTCCTGAAGAGAACCGTCGCGCCATCGCCCACTTGCTGGAACGGCATGGCACCTGGGTGCTGGAGAACGACAGCCATACAGACCTGGCGTTCGAGGCCGGGGCGACGCCTTTTCGGGACTTGCTCGACCCGGACCGGTTGATCGTCTACTCCACGTTCGAGAAGACCATCGGCCCAGAGGCGCCATATGGCTACGTGTTGTCGCGCCAGATGACCCTGCACCTGCAACGACATTTCCTGTTGCGCGCGTTTCGTCTGTCGCCGATTCGCCAGAAAGCCATCGCCCGGCTGTACAGCAACGGTCGGATTGACCAGCATTTGCTGGTGTTGCGGCGCCTGCTGCGCGAAAGCGCGGTTTCGACCGCACAATTGCTGCGCGAGCGGCTGGGCGATAGCCTGCAATGGGCAGAACCCCAGGGTGGTGCGACGATCTGGATGCGCTCGACGCGACAGGTTGATTTGCGCCGGGTTTTCCATCGGCTGCTGGCCCAGCGAATCGTCATCGCACCGGGGGAGTTGTTCAGCCTTCATGGCCTGTACGGGCAACATATGCGCCTGACCCATACGCTCAATGGGCCCCAGGACCTGGATGCCGCACTCTGCGCGCTGGCCGACGCCCTGAGGCTTGAACAATCGTAATCGGCGGCGATGGATCGAACCCGTCGCGCCATGGTCGAACTGTCAGTAAACTGCACCCCATTTCCCGAGCCACTCCACTCAGAGGTTTTGCATGACAGTCAGTCCATTTGCGGGCAAGCCGGCACCGGCAGAGTTGTTGATCGATATCCCGCGACTGGTGACGGCCTACTACACCGGCCGACCCGATGCCTCGGTTGCGACCCAGCGCGTGGCTTTTGGCACCTCCGGCCACCGTGGCAGCTCCTTCGACCTGGGCTTTAACGAGTGGCACGTGTTGGCAATCAGCCAGGCGATCTGCCTGTACCGTGAAGCCCAGGGCATCAACGGGCCGTTGTTCGTCGGTATCGATACCCACGCGCTGTCGACCCCGGCGGGTGCCAGCGCACTGGAAGTCTTCGCGGCCAACGGTGTGACCGTCATGATCGCCGAGGGGGATGAATACACCCCGACGCCGGCGGTTTCCCACGCCATTCTCTGCTACAACCGTGGCCGCACCTCGGGCCTGGCGGACGGTATCGTCATCACGCCGTCCCACAACCCACCGCAAAGTGGCGGCTACAAGTACAACCCCACCAACGGCGGTCCGGCCGATACCCATATCACCAAGTGGATCGAAGCCAAGGCCAACGAACTGCTGGCCAACCAGCTCGCCGGCGTCAAACGAATCAGCTACGAGCAGGCCCTGAAAGCCGATACCACCCACCGTCACGACTATGTCAACACTTACGTGGCGGACCTGGTCAATGTCATCGATTTCGATGCCATCCGCAGCGCCGGGTTACACCTGGGCGTCGATCCGTTGGGCGGCGCGGGCGTGCGCTACTGGCCGGCCATTGCCGAGCATTACCGCCTGGACCTGGACGTGGTGAACACCCACGTGGATTCCACCTTCCGTTTCATGACCGTCGACTGGGATGGACAGATCCGCATGGACCCATCTTCCAGCCATGCCATGCAAGGGTTGATTGGCCTGAAGGAGCGCTTCGACGTGGCCTTCGCCTGCGATCCGGACCATGACCGCCATGGCATCGTGACGCCGTCCGGCGGCCTGTTGGCGCCGAACAATTACCTGGCGGTGTCCATCGACTACCTGTTCCAGAATCGCCCGCAATGGCGCGCCGATGCCGGCGTAGGCAAGACGGTGGTCAGCAGTGGCCTGATCGATCGCGTCGCCAAGCGCCTGGGGCGCCGGCTCTATGAAGTGCCGGTGGGCTTCAAGTGGTTTGCCGACGGCCTGTTCGATGGCTCCCTGGGTTTTGGCGGTGAGGAAAGCGCCGGTGCTTCGTTCTTGCGCAAGGACGGCGGCGTCTGGAGCACCGACAAGGACGGCCTGATTCCGGCGTTGTTGGCGGCTGAAATGACGGCGCGCACCGGTCGCGACCCGAGCCAGGCCTACCGCGCCTTGACCGACGAGTTGGGCGAACCGTTCTCGGTACGCGTCGATGCCAAGGCCAACCCACAACAGAAGGCCCTGTTGAGCAAGCTGTCGCCGGATCAGGTGACGTCTACCGAACTGGCGGGGGAGAAGATCCAGAGCATCCTCAGCCATGCACCGGGCAATGACCAGGCCATCGGCGGCCTGAAGGTCATGACCGAAAACGGCTGGTTCGCGGCGCGTCCGTCGGGTACCGAGGATATCTACAAGATCTACGCCGAAAGTTTCATTGGCGATGCGCACCTCAAGCAACTGGTGGCCGAGGCGCAAACGTTGGTGGATGGGGCGATCAGCAGCAAGTGATACATGTGATGTGAGCTTGTGACGAGGGAGCTTGCTCCCGCTGAGCTGCGCAGCAGTCCCGCTCTTTTGGCGGTCGCGGCGCAACCGAGCGGGAGCAAGCTCCCTCGCCACAAGAGCAGCAGTGCAGGGTTTAGGCGAGGTCCACGAGCACGATTTCGCTGTCTTCAATCGCAGTGACCCGCAATATCCGTTCATCTTCAATCGCAACACCGTCTCGAGCTTGTGCGCGCAACCCATTGATTTCTATCAACCCTGTGGCCGGCACAAGATACGCTCGTCGTCCGACGTCCAGCCGGTATTCCGCACTTTCACCTGCCTTGAGATTGGCCGCTACCAGTCGCGCGTCGGCGCGAATCCGCAGGCTCTGGTCGTCGCCGGCCTTGCCACTGGCCAAGGTCACGAAGCCTTCGCGCGAGTCCTTGGGAAACGGTTTGGCGCCCCACGACGGTGCCAGACCTTCTTCGTTGGGAATGATCCATATCTGGAAAATGCGCGTGGCCGTCGACTCCAGGTTGTACTCGCTGTGGGCGATCCCGGTGCCCGCGCTCATGACTTGTACGTCGCCAGCCTCCGTACGGCCCTTGTTGCCCAGGTTGTCCTGGTGGCTGATCGCGCCTTCGCGCACATAGGTGATGATTTCCATATCCCGGTGCGGGTGCTGGGGAAAACCGCTGCCGGGGGCGATGACATCGTCGTTCCAGACGCGCAGGTTGCCCCAGTGCATGCGTTGCGGGTCGTAATACTCGGCGAACGAAAAATGGTGGTGGGCATCCAGCCAGCCGTGGTTGGCGGCGCCCAACGTGGCGAAGGGTCTGAGTTCGAGCATGTTCGTGTCCTTTTCGCTGAGCGAAAGCGATGGTTGATGGCGCTATTCTCGCGAAGGAACTAATCGATAAAAAGCGTAAAAAACGCGTCAAACCTATCGCCTAACTAGATATGAATTCGTGAGCCTACTTTCACTTCATCGCCTAAACCCATGACTTAAAAGCTTTTGGGTGGAACCTGGCGGAAAATCCAGACACCATAGCCGTCATGGTTCATGAACACGGAGTCCCCAGCGTGTCGCAACACACTCCCGATCTTCCCCCCGAGCTCCTGCCCCTGGCCCAGATGCCGTTGCTCAAGCGCCTGGCCGCCCGGCTCTTCGGCCATGGCCTGACGCGTCTGCGCGCCCAGCACCGAGCGTCTTGGTTGCACGGCCAGGCCGACGGCTTCCGCAGTGGCCATACCGCCGGTTTCGACTATGGCTATAAGGAAGGCAGGGCCGAAGGGCTCGAGGAAGGCCGCCAGGTCTTGTTGATCCGTGATTCGCGCAGCACAGAGCATCCGGCACCGCAGGTGGATGATTTGCTGTTCGATGACTGGCGCCTGCCGCTGACCACCGAGTTGAAGAAACGTATCAAGGCCGACGTGGCCCGATTGCTGCCGGCGCATGCGCAACCGAGTGCCACGCAATGGAAGATGATTTTCAGCGATACGCCGTCTACCTCGGTGGTCGCCGGGGCGGGTGCGGGTAAGTCGACGACCCTGGTGCTAAGGATTGTGTTGCTGTCCCACTACCTGGGCTTCGAACTGGACTCAATGACCGTGGTGACGTTTACCCGGGAATCGCGCAAGGACTTCATCCAGAAATTGATCGAGGTGTTTGCCCTGTGGGGGCGAACCGTCAGCCTCAAGGAAGCACGTGATCTGGTGCGCACCTTCCATTCGCGTATCTTGCCCATGGTCCGCAGCCTGCCCGGGTTCGAGCGGCTCCAGGCCTTCGAGACCCTGAGTCATCGCGCCGAAGCGGACGACGACGCCCAAGGCAATCCCTTTGAGTTACGCATCAACGATGTCCAGCGTCAGCAACTCAACGCCTGTTATTACAACCTTTACCAGCGAGATGCGCGTTTCCGTGAGCTGATCCAACCGTTGTCCCGCCATGCCCTGCAACTCAAGGAGCTGGAGCGCGATCACCCGGATGTGCAAAAACGCGTGGCCGTGACCGAACTGGCGGCCCAGCGCGACGAAGAATTGTGCGATGCCGTCGAAGACCTGTGGTTTCACGCCGGTGCCTGGCCAATCAAGGGGATCGAGCCAAAACGACAAACGTTCGAAATCAATGGTTCGACATTCCACTGCCATGGCTACGCGCCCTCACTGGATGCCTGGGTGATGCTGGGTTTCGATCCGCGGGAAGACGCCCGGCTCAGTCGTCCGGGTGCCAAGTTGAGTATCCGCGCGGAGTGGGCGGTAAAGCGCACCTTGTTTCAAGCTTTCTGCCGTAAGCCACTGATATGGCTTGAAAGTTACGAAGCATCAAAACGTGTGGTGGCATCCATGGCCGGCGATGCCAGTGCCGGCCCCGGGTTCGACTACAAGGTCAAGGGTGAACTGGGTTCGGCGCCATTGTTGGACTGTTTTGTCGCGGCGGCGGGCTTTATCGAGAACCTTGGCCTGGACGTCCCGGACGCCGTGGGCCGGATGGCCTTTGCCCAGGATGACCCCGATCGGTATTTCTTCGAGGCGCTGAGCCGTTACTGGCGGGCATTCGAAGACCATTTGCTCGATCAATCGCCGCCGATCATGACCTATAACCGTATGTTCGCCCTGTTCAGCGAACACTCGCCGGAAAATTTCAAGTTGCTGGGTGATGCCTTGCTCAGGCCGCTTTCGCACCTGATGATCGACGAGTTCCAGGACGTATCGCCGCAGATCGTCTCCTGGCTTCGCGCCAGTCTTCGGGAGGTCCGCAGCCGTGGTCCTGCGCTGCACGTGGGGCGCGGTGCCCAGCGTTCGTCCTTGTTGTGTGTCGGGGACGATTGGCAATCGATCTATGGCTGGCGCGGCAGTTCGCCGAGCTACTTCATGGCATTCAACAAGCAATTCCCGTCACCGGCGACAACTCGGGTGATGCTTACCGACAACTACCGCAGCCACCAACACATCATCGACGCGGCCGAGCACATCGTGCGTGCCGCTGCGGCTATCCCAGGCAAAAAAGCCAAGGCCAGTGGCGTGCCCCGATCACTGAGCCCGGTCAATGTGCTGGATCGAGACGACGAAGGGCTGGCCCTGCGACTGGAGGAGCACTATCGCAAGGGTGACTCCATCTTGATGCTGTATCGAAAAAGTAGCGATAAGCTAATGATAGAAAAGCATATTCAGCCAACAGTTAATGTCGATTCTAGCTTGCCGTACGACGCCCGGCGGCTCAGGCAAATGACCTACCACAGCGCCAAGGGGCTCCAGGCGGATGCGGTGTTCTTATTGGGCGACTGCCAGCACCTGAGCAGTTCGCCCTACAAGAATCAGGTCTATCGCATGGCCGGGTTAGGTCAGGATGGAGACGCCGAACCCTACGACACGGCGCAAAAAGACGAAATCCTGCGCTTGGCGTATGTGGGCATCACCCGCGCCGTGCAGCATTGTTATTGGTATGTCGATGGCCAGGATGGTCAGGCGGCCAATGCGCCTAAGGCTTCAGATCGTATTGCAGCGGACAAGCCCTTTTTCGCTGACCACCGTCGTGCCCGCAAAGGATGAAGCTGTGGCAAAAGCGTATTAAGAGGCCATAGAAAAACGGCGCCTTCCCTGGAGAGGAAGGCGCCGCTGTCAAATGATAAGCACTGTTCCCTGTCAGGAAGCGAACCGCCGCAACCCTACCGGTGGCACAAACGCTTCCAGCTCGGCCTCCACGGCCTCGATTATTCGTTCCACATCCGGCGCATTCATCACTGTCGCGCAGGGGATCCCCGCAATGGCAATCATCGTCTCGCCGCTGGCACGGTCAAATAGCCGGGCAACCATACTGCCAGGCGCATCCATGCTCGCTTCGAATCCCATGGGATGGAAGTGCCAGCGCATCAACTGGCAAGCGTTGGGGAACGTAACCTTGCTGAAAGATCCTTTATTCATGTGTTGCCCACCTTCTTCAATCGAGCGCTTCCTTTTGCTCATGTCAGGAAGGAAGAGCCATCATGGCTCTACCAGTGAGAACTAAAAATAGCACCTGAAAATGAACCTCATGTGGATTTTTTCAGTCCGTTTTGCGATTGGTTCACTTTTTTTGATTTGGATCATGACTTAAGCGGCGCTGCTCAGAATGCCACTACGCTTGGTCGGGCGTGTCCTCCACTTCGTTCAACCGCTCTGGCACGCGGCATCTCAAGGCGATGACCACGGCCAGGACCGCCATCGCCAGGGCGGCGGCGAAGGTGGTGTGCAGGCCGTTCGTCACGGCTTCGGGACTGGCGCGAGTGATGTCATTCGTCGCCGCTGCGCTCGCAAACACCGCGCCGAGCACGCAGGCTCCAGTGAAGAAACCCAGGTTGCGCGACAGGTTGAGCAGCCCGGCGATGACACCTCGCCTTTGGGCGGCCACATCGGCCATGACGGCCGTGTTGTTGGCGGTCTGGAAAAACGCGTAGCCCAGGGTTGTTACCACGATGGCGCTGATGTAGCCGGCGATGCCAAGGGCAGGGGGAACCAGTGACAGCATCAGGCAGCCGAGGGCCATGGTCGCCAGGCCGGCGAACCGCATGGGTTGCGCGCCGAACCGACCCGCCAGGCGTCCGGCAGGCACCCCGGCCAGCGCCGCGACGGTCGGCCCTGCCGCCAGCGTCAACCCGACGAAGGTCGCTGGTAGCCCGAGGGCGATGGACAAGTAAAAAGGCCCGACCAGTAGTGTCGCCATCATGATCGTTGCGACCAGGGCGCTCGTCGCCAGGCCCGAGACCAATGACTTGTCGCGAAACACGGCCAAGGGAATCAGCGGCGACACGGCCCGGGACTGGACCCGAACGAACAGCGCGCCGCCCACCAGCGCGGCCAGTAGCAGCGCAATGTTCAACCCGCCAAAGCTCCCGCGCCCGGCGGTCATGGCCAAGGCATAGGCGGCGAGCGTCAACGCCAACAGCACCGTGCCGGTGATATCGAAACGAATCGTTTCCGCTTTCGGCGGCACTTGCCGCACCGGTAGCGAGTACCACGCCAGCCATAACGTCAGCAGGCCGAGAGGGATGTTGACCAGGAACAAGGCCTGCCAGCCGAACCCACTGATCAGCAGGCCGCCAAAGGAAGGGCCAAGGGCCGTGCCCACCGCCGACAGCGTTGCCAGCAGCCCCATGGCGCTGGCGGTTTTTTCCTGGGCGACCGTTTCGCCGACCAGGGCCAGGGTCAACGTCATCATGATGGCGGCCCCCAGGCCCTGCAGCGCCCGGCCTGCAATCAGCAGCCAAAGCGAAGGCGCCAGGCCGCAAAGCAGCGAGGCCAAGGTGAACAAGGCGATGCCGGCCAACAGGAGCTTGCGACGGCCCATCAGGTCACCCAAGCGGCCGACGCTGACAATCAGCGTGGTCATGGCGAGCAGATAAGCCAACACCACCCATTGGACCTGCTGGAAGGAGGTATCGAGGGCCTGGGCCAGCGTCGGCAGCGCCACGGCGGCCACACTGGCGCCCAGGGAGGCCAACAGCGTCGAGAGTGCAAGGCTGGCCAGGGCCCAACGAGGTGAAGAGAACCGGCTCGCGGTTGCCGGCCGGCTGGGTTGCGTGTGGATGGGTTTCATCGTCTCACCTGTATCCGTGGCGCTCGAAATGGCGCTGTCGGAACGTTACAACCAGGCATAACATGGCGGAAGACGCAGCGTTTGCAGGTTATAGCTGCGCCAGACGCCATCTATTCAATCGAGCCTTCGCCATGTCTTCGCCTGATCTCAATCTACTCGTCACCCTCGATGTGCTGCTCTCGGAAGGCAGCGTGGCCCGCGCCGCCAGGCGGCTGCGGCTCAGTCCATCGGCCATGAGCCGGGCACTGGCGCGATTGCGGGAAACCACCGGTGACCCGCTGTTGGTTCGGGCCGGGCGCGGGCTGGTGCCGACACCCCGTGCGCTGGAGTTGCGTGAACAGGTCAGTCAGTTGGTGCAGCAGGCTCAGGCGGTACTGCGCCCGGTGACGACGCCGGATCTTGGACGCTTGAGCCGTACCTTCACGTTGCGCACCCGCGAGGGGTTCGTGGAAAACTTTGCCATCGACCTGATCGCCCGTATTCACGAGCAAGCGCCGGGCGTGCGGTTGCGTTTCGTGGAAAAGACCGACCGGGACAGCACCGCGCTTCGCGAAGGCACGGTGGATCTGGAGACCGCCGTCGTGGACAAGGACACCAGCCCGGAGCTGCGAACCCAGGCGTTGTTCAGCGACCGCTTGATTGGCGTGGTGCGCACGGGTCACCCGCTGAGCCATGCGGCGGTGAGCGCCGCCGGCTATGCGGCGGGTGGGCATGTCGGTGTCTCGATGCGCGGGTTGGACCATGGCCTTATCGACCAGGCCCTGGCGGCGCTGAACCTGGCCCGGGACATCGTGACCACCGTGCCGGGTTTCTCCTCGGCGCTGGGGTTGGTTCGCTCCAGTGACCTGATCGCCAGCGTGCCTGAGCGCTACACCACCAGCCTGCGGGTCGGTCTGCACAGTTTCGCGCTGCCGTTCGCGGTGCCAGGGTTCACGATCGCCATGCTCTGGCATCCGCGAATGGACGCCGACCCCGTACATCGCTGGCTTCGAGGCTGTTTGCGAGAAGTGTGCGCAAGTAAACCGTAGAGGTTTAGTAGATATTCATTAATAGCACTTCGCTGGCACTTAGTTGACGAAAGTGCGACGCCGCCGGCTAATGACTAGTTATCGCTATTTAATATTTAAATAGAGTTTTGTCCGACAATCTGCAACTCGGGCAGTTGAGTGCGCGCACTAGCGAGGCAGAAACCTATTGTTTATGGGCACTAAAGGGCAGGCCGTGAAATTGAACGAAAAAAATTGCTAGACGTTTGATTTCCAATTGTGTCAGGTTTCTTACGTCCTCATTGGGCGAGTGATAGGACGATCTCGCCAGAGATCGTCTGTCTGACTAAATTGTTCCATTTGCAAACAAGGAAGTGTGTTTATGTCGAAAGTCAAAAACAGCGCTATCGATTCTGCCGAACAACTGCTCTGGGCTCCGCAACTGGCGGCTCCCAGTAATGCGTTCAACCAGATCAATAGTTTCAGCCACCAATACGACCGCGGCGGTAACCTGACCGTCAACGGCAAACCGTCGTACTCCGTCGACGAGGCGGCCACGCAGTTGTTGCGCGACGGCGCGGCTTACCAGGACCGGGACGGCAGCGGCAAGATCGAGCTGACCTATACCTTCCTGACGTCTGCCTCTTCCAGCACCATGAACAAACATGGGATCAGCGGCTTCAGCCAGTTCAGCGCCCAGCAGAAAGGCCAGGCCGCCCTGGCGATGCAATCCTGGGCGGACGTGGCCAATGTCACCTTCACCGAGAAAGCCAGCGGTGGCGACGGTCACATGACCTTCGGCAACTACAGCGGCGGCCAGGACGGCGCGGCGGCGTTCGCTTATCTGCCGGGGACCGGCGCTGGCTATGACGGTACGTCCTGGTATTTGATCAACAGCAGCTACACCCAGAACAAGAACCCGGACCTGAACAACTACGGCCGCCAGACCCTGACCCACGAAATCGGTCACACCCTCGGCCTGGCCCACCCGGGCGACTACAACGCCGGCGAAGGCAGCCCGACCTACGATGACGCCACCTATGGCCAGGACACCCGTGGCTACAGCGTCATGAGCTACTGGAGCGAAAGCAATACCGACCAGAACTTCAGCAAGGGCGGCGTCGAAGCCTACGCCTCAGGTCCGCTGATGGATGACATCGCGGCGATCCAGAAGCTCTACGGCGCCAACACCACGACCCGTACCGGCGACTCGACCTACGGTTTCAACTCCAACACCGGTCGCGATTTTCTCAGTGCCTCTTCGTCGTCGGACAAAGTGGTGTTTTCGGTATGGGACGCGGGCGGCCGCGATACCCTGGATTTCTCCGGGTTCACCCAGAACCAGAAGATCAACCTCAATGACGCCTCGTTCTCTGATGTGGGTGGCATGGTGGGTAACGTGTCCATCGCCAAGGGCGCCGTCATCGAAAATGCCATCGGCGGCTCGGGCAGCGACCTGTTGATCGGCAACTCGGTGGCCAACGAGCTCAAGGGCGGTGCCGGCAACGATATCCTGTGGGGCGCCGGTGGTGCGGACAAGCTCTGGGGCGGTTCGGGTTCGGACACCTTCGTGTTCGCCGCCAGTTCCGATTCGCGGCCAGGGGCAACCGACCAGATCCTCGATTTCGTCAGCGGCCTGGACAAGATCGACCTGACCGGTATCACCAAGGGCGCGGGCCTGCATTTCGTCAGTGCCTTCACCGGGGCGGCGGGCGATGCGGTGCTGTCGACGTCGGGTGGCAACAGCCTGCTGTCGGTGGACTTCTCCGGGCACGGCGTGGCTGACTTCTTGGTCAGCACCGTTGGCCAGGCGGCGGCCTCGGATATCGTGGCGTAAGGCTAACCCCCTGTAGGCGCTGCCGCAGGCTGCGATCTTTCAAGTGGTAGGAGAAAGATCGCAGCCTCGCTTCGCGCGACGCGCCTGCAGGACCCCGGCCAGGATCAAGCGAATGCGTAGAAAATCGATGCCCTGTAGCGTTCAGGCAACCGTCGGGTTGCTCGCTACGCTGATGATGTTTTGTGGAGAAGTCGCCATGGCACGCAGCCTGTTGTTAGCAGAACCCTCGCAGTTGGCCGGCCAATGGCTGGCCGTTTTGTCGAGCCCGCAGGACACCGCGCAAAGCCAGGCGATGCAGGACAAACCGTCCAACACTTGCCTTGTCGAGCTCAAGGCAGACCAGACCCTCGGTGGGCAAACCGAGTGCCTGGGGCACTGGTTGGGGGATGAGCCGGTTCGTTGGTTTACCGAGCCCGACGGTCTTTCCCTGATCGGCAAGCAAGACTCCAGGACGCACCTGGGGTTGCGTCAGGAACATCATTACCAAATCACCTTGAAGTCCGGTTTGATACTTAGGCTTGAACGGAATAAGTCCCAGAGTGCTCATTAACGAGTTAGTACAGTTGCGCAATGATTGAAACACGCTTGTTCAAACAGGTGTGCGTGTCGGTGCGGACCGAATAAAGATTCAAAGATTGGTCAGTTGAACTAACGGCCAGTTCGCTGGCAAAGCCAACAACAAGGAAGGTTCATGAACAAGGCAAGGAGCGCTGCCTCGGCGCCGCTGTTTAAAGCGCTGGGCGATTATAAAAGTATTCTGATCAGTGTCGGTTGTTTTACCGCGCTGATTAACGTCCTGATGCTCGCGCCTTCGATTTATATGCTGCAAGTGTATGACCGCGGGCTGTCATCACAGAACGAAACCACCCTGGTGATGTTGTCGCTGATGGTAGTGGGTTTCTTTGTGTTCATCGGGCTGCTGGAAATGGTACGCAGCTTCGTGGTCATCCGCATCGGCAGCCAGTTGGAAAGACGCTTCAACCTTCAGGTGTACCGGGCCGCGTTCGAGCGCAATCTGCGCCAGGGTGAAGGCAACGCCGGGCAATCCCTGGGCGACCTCACGCATATTCGCCAATTTCTCACCGGCCCGGCGCTGTTCGCGTTCTTCGACGCGCCATGGTTTCCCGTCTATCTGCTGGTGATCTACCTGTTCAACGTGTGGCTCGGCGTGTTTGCCTCCGTCGGCACGCTGTTGTTGATCGGCTTGGCATGCCTGAACGAGGCCATGACCAAAAAAGCCTTGGGGCAGGCCAGCGTCTACTCGCAACAGTCCAGCCAATTGGCCACCAGCCATTTGCACAACGCCGAAACGATCCAGGCCATGGGCATGCTTGCGGCGCTGCGCGGCCGCTGGTTTGCCGTGCACTCACGCTTTCTCGGCCTGCAAAACCAGGCCAGCGATACTGGCGCGGTGATCAGTTCGCTGAGCAAGACCCTGCGTCTGTGCCTGCAATCACTGGTGCTTGGCTTGGGTGCATTGTTGGTGATCAAGGGCGACATGACCGCCGGGATGATGATTGCCGGGTCGATCCTGATGGGACGGGTGTTGAGCCCCATCGACCAATTGATTGCCGTGTGGAGGCAGTGGAGCGGCGCCAAGCTGGCTTACCGCCGTCTCGATGCTCTGTTGCAGGCGTTTGCGCCCCAGGACGACGGCATGACACTGCCCGCGCCCAAAGGCCAAGTGAGCTTTGAACAGGTGAGTGCCGGCCCACCGGGGCAACGCAACGCGACATTGCAGCAGGTCAGCTTCAGCCTGGCCGCCGGGGACGTGCTGGGCGTGCTGGGGGCGTCCGGTTCCGGCAAATCCACTCTGGCCCGGGTCTTGGTGGGCGTGTGGCCGACCCTCGCCGGGACGGTGCGCCTCGACGGGGCTGACATTCATCGCTGGAATCGCGACCAACTCGGCCCCTACATCGGCTATCTGCCTCAGGACATCGAACTGTTCAGCGGCAGCATCGCCGAGAACATCGCCCGGTTTCGCGATGCCGATCCGCAGAAAGTCGTCGCCGCCGCGCAACAGGCCGGGGTTCATGAGCTGATTCTGCGCCTGCCCCAGGGCTATGACACCGTGCTGGGGGAGGACGGCGGTGGATTGTCCGGCGGGCAGAAGCAACGGGTTGCGCTGGCCCGGGCGATGTACGACCGACCGAGCCTGGTGGTGCTCGACGAGCCCAACTCCAATCTCGACACGGTTGGCGAGGCCGCGCTCGCCGGTGCCATTGCGCAGATGAAGGCCCAGGGCACCAGCGTCGTGCTGGTCACCCATCGCTCCTCGGCGCTGGCCCAGGCCGACAAACTGCTGGTGCTCAACGAAGGCCGGCTCCAGGCTTTCGGGCCTAGTCAGGAAGTACTGCGGGCGCTGTCCGGCCAATCGGAGACACCACAACGGGACCGTCCCCAGGCAACCCCCAACGGGCTGAGCATGAGTCGCCAGTACCAAGCTGCCAACAAACCGGGTGGCGCATGAGCAAGGAATGCCAGATGAACCTCGAACAGGCTCAAGACGTTGAACGTCCGGAGCGCGACGCCCGTTTCTTCACCCGTATGGGCTGGGTGCTGGCGCTGGTGGGCGCCGGCAGTTTTTTCACCTGGGCCAGCCTGGCGCCGTTGGACCAAGGTATCCCCGTGCAAGGCACCGTGGTGGTTTCAGGCAAGCGCAAGGCGGTGCAATCGATGAGCAGCGGCGTGGTCAGCCGGATCCTGGTGCGCGAAGGCGAGGCGGTGAAGCAGGGCCAGCCGCTGTTCCGCCTGGACCAGACCCAGGCGGCCGCCGATGTGCAATCGCTGCAGGCCCAGTACCGGATGACCTGGGCCAGCCTGGCACGCTGGCAAAGCGAGCGGGACAACCTGTTGCAGGTGAGTTTCCCGGCGGAGCTGAGTCGCGATCCCGATCCACGCCTGGCCCTGGTGCTTGAAGGCCAGCGGCAACTGTTTAGCAGTCGCCGCGAAGCCTTCGCCCGGGAGCAGGCGGCGTTGCGCGCCAGCATCGAGGGCGCCACGGCGCAATTGGCCGGCATGCGTCGGGCCCGCGGCGACTTGACCGCCCAGGCCGAATCCCTGCGTCTGCAACTGGGCAACCTGCAGCCCTTGGCGGACAACGGCTACATCCCGCGCAACCGCCTGCTGGACTATCAGCGCCAGTTGTCGCAGGTGCAGCAGGAACTGGCGCAGAACAGCGGCGAAAGCGGGCGGGTGGAGCAGGGGATCGTCGAGTCGCGCCTGAAGTTGCAGCAGCACAACGAGGAATACCAGAAAGAAGTGCGCAGTCAGTTGGCCGACGCCCAGCTCAAGAGCGAAACCCTGCAACAGCAACTGAAATCCGCAGGGTTCGAGTTACAACACAGCGAAATCCTCGCCACCGCCGACGGCATCGCCGTGAACCTGGGCGTGCACACCGAAGGCGCAGTGGTGCGCCAGGGCGACACCTTGCTGGAAATCGTCCCCCAGGGCACGCGACTGGAGGTGGAAGGGCACCTACCGGTGCACCTGATCGACAAGGTCGGCCCGCATTTGCCGGTGGACATCCTGTTTACCGCCTTCAACCAGAACCGTACGCCGCGGGTGCCGGGGGAAGTCAGCCTGATTTCCGCCGACCAGATGCTCGATGAGAAGACCGGCGCGCCGTATTACGTGCTGCGCAGCAGCGTCAGCGACGTGGCGATGGACAAGCTCAACGGTCTGGTGATCAAGCCCGGCATGCCGGCCGAAATGTTCGTACGTACCGGCGAGCGCTCGTTGCTCAACTACCTGTTCAAACCGCTGCTCGACCGAGCCGGCTCTGCGTTGACCGAAGAATAAGGATGTCTGGCGGTATGAAGCGTTTCTATTGGATGGCCGTGCTGGCCGTTTCCGTGTGCGGCAACGCCTGGGCCATGGGGCCCTTCGAGTTCTACGAGCAGGCCCTGCGCAATGACCCTATCTACCTGGGCGCGATCAAGGAGCGCGATGCGGGCCTGGAGAACCGCGCCATTGGCCGTGCCGGGCTGTTGCCGCACTTGGGCTACAGCTACAACAAGGGCCGCAACCAATCCAAGGTCACCTACCTCAATGACCGTGGCGCCAGCCAGCATGACGATCGCAACTACAGCAGCTACGGCTCCAGCCTGACGTTGCAACAACCCTTGCTGGACTACGAAGCGTACGCGGCCTACCGAAAGGGCGTGGCCCAGGCATTGTTCGCCGACGAAAGTTTTCGGGACAAGAGCCAGGCGCTGTTGGTGCGGGTGCTGAGTCAGTACACCCAGGCACTGTTCGCCCAGGACCAGATCGACATTGCCCAGGCCAAGAAAAAGGCGTTCGAGCAGCAATTCCAGCAGAACGAGCAACTGTTTCGCCAGGGCGAAGGCACGCGCACCGACATCCTCGAGGCGCAGGCGCGCTATGAGCTGGCAATCGCCGAAGAAATCGAGGCGCGGGATGAGCAGGACGCCGCCTTGCGTGAGCTCGGCTCGCTGATAGGCGTCCCGGCCTTGGATATCGGCGACCTGGCGCCTTTGCACGACACCTTCCAGACCTTTGCCTTGCAGCCGGCCAGTTTCGACACCTGGCACGAACTGGCGGTGAGCAATAACCCCAGCCTGGCGTCCCAGCGCCAGGCGGTGGATGTGGCGCGCTTCGAGGTCGAACGCAACCGCGCCGGACACCTGCCCAAGGTCAGTGCCTACGCAACAATGCGCCAGAACGAATCGGAAAGTGGCAACACCTACAACCAGCGCTACGACACCAACACCATCGGCCTGGAAGTCAGCGTGCCGCTGTATGCCGGCGGCGGTGTCTCGGCGTCGACCCGCCAGGCCAGCCGCAACATGGAACAGGCCGAGTACGAGCTGGAGGCCAAGACCCGCGAGACGCTGATCGAACTGCGCCGTCAGTTCAGCGCCTGCGTGTCGGGGATGAACAAACTGCGCGCCTACCAGAAAGCCCTCAGCTCCGCCGAAGCGCTGGTGGTATCGACCCGGCAAAGCATCCTCGGCGGCGAGCGGGTCAACCTCGACGCGCTCAATGCCGAGCAACAGCTCTATACCACTCGCCGCGATCTGGCCCAGGCCCGCTACGACTACCTCATGGCCTGGACCAAGTTGCATTACTACGCCGGCACCCTCGGCCCGCAGGACCTGGCGAAGGTGGATGAGGCGTTTGTGTCCCGGGCGCCCATTCAATGAGCTGTGGCGAGGGGGCTTGCTCCCGCTCGAGTGCGGAGCGCTCGCAGGCTTTTTTGGGGCCGCTGCGCAGCCCAGCGGGAGCAAGCTCCCTCGCCACAGAAGCCAAGCAAACACAGGATTTTTGCAACAACTAAGGATGGTTCGTGATGAAAATCGATAACAAAAAACACCCCAGGCCGGCAGGCCGGCTGTTCCTGCTCAAGGCTCTCAATCACGCCATGCTCTGCGCACTGGCGACCTTGGGCACGGCCCAGGCGGCGCCTTATGTCGAGAGCGGCAGGGCGGGTGACCCGGACAGCTGGCGCAGCGGCGAATTCAACGCCGAATGGGGGCTGGGTGCGATCAACGCGCAGCAGGCCTACGCCGCCGGCTACACCGGCAAGGGCGTCAAGCTGGGGATCTTCGACCAGCCGGTCTACGCGGCCCACCCGGAGTTCTCCGGCACCGGCAAAGTCGTGACCTTGGTTACCAGCGGCATTCGTGAATACACCGATCCCTACATCCCGGTAAAGGCCGGTGATCCATTCCGCTACGACGGTTCACCCACCGTCGGCTCGGACGGTAAGCTGGGGTCCCATGGCACCCATGTCGGCGGGATCGCCGCCGGCAGCCGCGACGGCAGCCCGATGCACGGCGTGGCGTTCGATGCGCAGATCATCAGCGCTGACAACGGCGACCCGGGGCCCGAAGACGGTATCATTCGCGGCAACGATGGCGCGGTGTACAAGGCCGGTTGGGACGCGCTGATCGCCAGCGGCGCACGGATCATCAACAACAGCTGGGGCATTGGTATCACCGACCGCTTCGACCAGGGCGGTCGCGATCCGGCGTTCCCGCACTTCACCGTGCAGGATGCGCAACTGCAATTCGATCAGATCAAACCGCTGTTGGGCACCAAGCCCGGCGGCGCCTACGAGGGGGCCATCGCCGCGGCCCGCAGCGGGATCGTGACGATCTTCGCCGCAGGCAACGACTACAACCTCAATAATCCCGATGCCATCGCGGGCCTGGCGTACTTCGTCCCGGACATCGCGCCGAACTGGCTCACCGTGGCGGCGCTGCAGGTCAACCCGGACAGCGCCAGCGCCGATCCGTACACCATCAGTACCTTCTCGTCGCGCTGCGGCTACACCGCCAGTTTCTGCGTGTCGGCACCGGGCACCCGGGTCTACAGCGCGGTGATCGGCGGTACCCGTGCCGACGACCTGACCGTGGGCTACGCCAACAAGAGCGGCACGTCCATGGCCGCGCCCCATGTCGCCGGCAGCGTGGCGGTGTTGATGGAGCGTTTCCCCTATATGACCGGCGCCCAGGTCGCGAGCGTGCTGCGTACCACCGCCACCGACATGGGCGCGCCGGGCGTCGATTCGTTGTACGGCTGGGGCATGATCAACCTCGGCAAGGCCATCGACGGTCCGTCGATGCTGGTGACCGAACAGGACATCCCCGCGGAGTTTCGCATCGATGGTGCCTATGGCTCCGGTCAGTTCGTGGCGGACTTGCCGGGCATCGGCGCGATCATCGATGCCGGCAAACCCACGGAACGGGTGTGCAGCGGCATCCAATGTGGCCTGGACGTTTGGCGCAACGACATCGCCGGTCACGGCGGGCTGACCAAGGAAGGCATCGGCACCCTGGTGCTCACCGGCGAAAACACCTACAGCGGGCCGACCCTGGTCAATCAAGGGCGACTGGCGATCAATGGCTCGCTGGCGTCGGCGGTTACCGTCAACGACGGCGGTATCCTCGGCGGCAACGGGCGCATCGCCAGCCTGACCTCCAGCCGCGGCGGCAGCGTGGCGCCGGGCAACTCCATCGGCACTTTGCAAGTGGCCGGCGACGTGACGTTCCAACCCGGTTCGAATTACGCGGTGGAAGTCTCGCCTACCTCCAGTGACCTGATCGTGGCGGGCGGCAAGGCGTCCATTGACGGGGCGACGGTGTCGCTGTCATTGGAAAACAGCCCGACACTGCTGACGGCTGGCGAAGTGCAAAGCCTGCTGGGCAGGCAGTTCAATATCTTGCAGGCCGCCGGTGGCATTGATGGGCGTTTCGCTGAAGTCTTGCCCAACTACGCGTTTCTGGGGGGTGACCTGGCGTACAGCGCCAGCGGCATTCAACTGGCGGTCGAGCGTAACGACGCGTCATTTGCCAGCCTCGGCTTGACGCCCAACCAGCGCTCCGTGGCCACTGCCGCCGAGCAATTGGGCGCTGGCAACGGGTTGTACGAGGCCTTGCTGCTGGCGCCCAGCGCCGCCGTGGCACAGCAGGCGTTCCAGCAGTTGTCTGGTGAAATCCATCCGGCCATCGGCACGCTGCTGATCAATGACAGCCGTCAATTGCGCGACGCCGTGGGTGATCGCCTGCGCCAAGGCGCGCTCTACGACGCCGGTACGCCGACCGATGCCAGCAGCAATGCCTGGTTCAAAGTGCTGGGCGCTTGGGGCAAGAACGAGGGTGGACACGATCAAGCCAGTACCACCAGCTCCATCGGTGGGTTGCTGGCCGGTGTCGATGGCCTGATCGGCGACCAGACACGCCTGGGCGTCGTCACCGGCTACAGCGACAGTTCGTTGAGCATGGGCGATGGCACCCATTCCTCGGCCAAGGCCGACAGCTATCACTTGGGTGTCTATGTGGGGCATGAGATCGACGCGCTGCGCCTGACCGCCGGCGGCGCCCACAGCTGGCATCGCATCGACGTCAAGCGTGACCTGCAATGGGGCGACGTCAGTGGCCGGGAGAAAACCAAGCGCGATGCCCGGACCACCCAGCTCTTCACCGAAGCGGCGTATCGCCTGGACGGGCAAGCGGTGGCCCTGGAACCGTTCGCCAACCTGGCCTATGTGCACCTGGACAGCGACAGTTTCCATGAGAAAGGCGACAACGCGGCCCTGCACGGTGGCGACGACCGTCGCGATGCCGTGCTCTCGACCCTGGGCGTGCGGGCCAGCCACACCCTGGCGCTGTCGGATCAACAGCAACTGCAGCTGTCCGGCTCCCTCGGCTGGCAGCACAACCTGAGCCATACCACGTCCGAACAGGACCTGGCCTTCGCCGGCAGCAGCAACACCTTCGCGGTGCAGAGCGTGTCCATGGACCGTAACGCCGCCGTGGTCGGCGCCCGTGCCGGGCTCGCGGTCGCCAAGGATGTGCGGGTCAACCTGGACTACAACGGCCTGATCGGCTCCCGGGATAAAACCCACGGCGTGGGCCTGACCCTGGATTGGCAGTTCTGACCAAGAAGAAGGGCTGGACATACCCCTGTGGCGAGGGAGCTTGCTCGCGCTGGAGTGCGAAGCGCTCCCCAGGACGGCTGCTACGCACCCGAGCGGGAGCAAGCGCCCTCGCCACAAACTGTACCTCCCGGTTCTAGCATTCCAACAACAAAAAGAGAGCAACAAGCATGGGTATCTACGACTACAAGAACCTCGGCACCACCGAATCCAAGGCACTGGTCAGCGACGCAATGGCGATCATGCTGTACGCCTACCACAACCTCGACCACGGCTTTGCCGCCGGGTACCAGCACAACGGCTTCGGTGCCGGCCTGCCGGCGACCCTGGTCACCGCGCTGCTGGGGGGCACCGATTCCCAAGGGGTGATTCCCGGCGTGCCGTGGAACCCGGATTCGGAAAAACTGGCCCTGGAAGCGGTGCAGAAGGCTGGCTGGACGCCCATCAGCGCCACGCAACTGGGCTACGCCGGCAAGGTGGATGGCCGCGGGACGTTTTTTGGTGAGAAAACCGGCTACACCACCGCGCAGGTCGAGATCCTCGGCAAGTACGACAGCGCGGGTCACCTGCAGGAAATCGGTGTGTCGTTTCGCGGCACCAGCGGCCCTCGGGAAAACCTGATTGGCGATTCCATTGGCGACGTGATCAACGACCTGATGGCCGCCCTGGGGCCCAAGGACTATGCAAAAAACTACGCCGGCGAAGCCTTTGGCAACCTGCTGGGGGACGTCGCCAAGTTTGCCCAGGCCCATGGCCTGACGGGGGCAGACGTGCTGGTCAGCGGTCACAGCCTGGGCGGGCTGGCGGTCAACAGCCTGGCGGACTTGAGCCCCAGCCAATGGTCGGGGTTCTACGCCGATGCCAATTACATCGCCTACGCTTCGCCGACCCAGAGCAGTACCGATAAGGTCTTGAACATCGGTTACGAGAACGATCCGGTGTTCCGCGCCCTGGACGGCTCGACGTTCAACCTCGCGTCGGTGGGCGTGCACGATGGGCAACAGGAGTCGGCCACCAACAACATCGTCAGCTTCAACGACCACTACGCTTCGGCGGCATGGAACGTCTTGCCGTTTTCCATCCTCAACATCCCCACCTGGATTTCCCACCTGCCCAGCGGTTACAGCGATGGCATGGGCCGAATCATGAACTCAGCGTTCTACGACCTTACCGAAAAAGACTCCACCATTATCGTCGCCAACCTCTCAGACCCCGCCCGGGCCAATACCTGGGTGCAGGACCTCAACCGCAACGCTCAAACCCATACCGGCAGCACATTCATCATCGGCAGCGACAGCAACGACCTGATCCAGGGCGGCCAGGGCAACGACTATCTGGAAGGCCGCGCCGGCGACGACACCTTTCGCGATGGCGGTGGTTACAACGTGATACTGGGCGGGCAGGGCAGCAACAGCCTGCAACTGCAGCAGTCGGTGAAGGATTTCAGTTTCGCCCATGACGGGGCTGGGACGCTGTACCTGCGCGATGCCCATGGCGGGATCAGTATCACCCGCGACATCGGCACGCTGGTCAGCAAGGAGTCCGGGTTGTTCTGGGGGCTGCTCAAGGATGAGGTGAGCCACGGCGTCACCGTCAATGGCCTGGTGGCGGGCGGCAACCTGACGGCGTATGCGTCTTCGGTCAAGGGCAGTGCGGCCAACGACACCCTGGTGGCGAGCGCGAAGGGTGACTGGCTGTTCGGCCAGGACGGCAACGACGTGCTGGTGGGCGGCGCGGGTAACGACACCTTCGTCGGCGGTGCGGGCAACGACCTGATGCAATCGGGCGGTGGTAACGACACCTTTCTGTTCAATGGTGCGTTCGGCCAGGATAGGATCAGCGGTTATGAGGCGGGGGACAAGCTGGTGTTCCTCGGTGTACCCGGCGCCGGGGCAGCTCATGACTACAGGGAGCACCTGTCACAGGTGGGCAGTGACACGCTGCTCAAGGTCGGTGACAGTTCCGTGACCCTGGTGGGGGTTGCTATCGGTCAGGTTGGCGGCGAAGGGATCGTGTTCGCCTGAGATCGCTATCGCGAGCAAGCTCGCTCCCACAGTGGTTCACAGGTGTACGCAGGATTTGTGTTCACCACCGAACTTTGTGGGAGCGGGCTTGCTCGCGAAGGGGTCTGAACATTCAACATCATTGCAAACTGACCCACCGCTATCGCGAGCAGGCTCGCTCCCACAGTGGTTCACAGGTGTACGCAGGATTTGTGTTCACCACCGGACTTTGTGGGAGCGAGCTTGCTCGCGATGGCCGCCCGCCAGGCGAGTGACTGGAAATCAGTCTTCCTTGCGAATGGTTGCCACATCATCGGCGCGGACCCGGACTTTCCTGCCGGAAATATCCTCGAATTCGTAGAAGCCGTCGGCGGTACGGGTGTTAGGGGTGTCCTTGGTCAAATACTGGGTACCGTTTTGCAAGGTCACTACCGTGGGCGACGCGCAGCCAGCCAGAGCCATAAATGCCACGGCGACCAGGGGTACGCCCAGAAACCTGATGTTCATAACCATAACCTCTCAATCAAAAGGACACGGAGCAACTGATTCGACCGCGCCATCACATTAGCTAACCGCCATTGGTCTCGCTTGCCGTAGGAAAGTTCATCGCTAGGTGAAGGATTTCACCTTAAATATAGGAGACCGTTCATCTTTTGCGGTTGCCTGAGCGGTTTACAGCTGTTATCTGTATGCATAACCAGTACCTCCGACACCCTTGGCGTTTCTTCCCGTGGCAACCCGTTCTCTCGACGATCCGTATTACTACCTGAACAACTTCCAGCAAGTGCTCGCGTGGTTGAGCCAGCGTTATGCGGACGTGCTCAGCCACGAAGAGCAGCGCTTCATCGGCGCTTTCGCAGCGCTGCCCCGTGCCTCCCAAGGCTTGTTGGTGCGGATGGTGATGCGCAAGGGGCTGCGGTTTCGTCATAGTAAGCTGAGTTACCCGGAAATCGGCGACATTGGCGCCGCCGTCGCGCCGCTATTGGTCTTGGGATGGGTCGAGGAACAGGCCCCCATCGGGCTCGTTGAACTGTTCGACGTGCTGCTCAAGGCGGAAATCCTTCTATGCCTGGGTCACCTGATCGAACAGCCCAAGGCGAAAAAGGCCGAATGGCTCCAGGCCCTGGATAATCACCCCAGCCCGCTCCAGCCTTTTCGCACCTGGTGTCCGCAGCTTGACGAGCGCCTGTACAGCCTGACGATCATGCCTCTGTGCGACAGGCTGCGCTTGATGTTCTTTGGCAACCTCTACCAGGATTGGTCGGAATTCGTCCTGGCGGACCTGGGCATCTTCACCTACGAAACCGTTGAGTTCAGCGCCGAGTCACGGGGCTTGCGCAGTCGCGAAGACGTCGATGCCTGTCTGTTCCTGCACGACTGCCAGCAGCGCTTCGAAGCCGGCGAGCCCCTGGAAGATATCGTCGCCCAGGTCAACGAACTGTCCTTGGAGAATCCGTGGCTGGAGCGACGCCGGGGCAAGTTGTTGTTCCAGATCGGCCAGCATGGCGAGCGTATCGGCGATTTCGCCTTGGCCTTGTGCATCTACCGCGATTGCACCTACCCGGGCGCGCGGCTGCGGATGGTCCGGGTATTGGAGCGAATCGGCGAGTATGCCCTGGCCCTTGAACTGGGCGAGGCGGCGGCGCAGACACCACAGAGCGCTGCCGAAACCCAGGCCTTGCTTCGGATCGTGCCTCGCTTGCGGCGCAAGCTGGGCGGCCCGCCAGTGCCACGGGGCATGGCCCGGGAAGTGGAGCGCCTGGAACTGCATCTGCCGCGCGTCGAGCCGGGCCTGTCGGTGGAATACCACGTCCAGGCCCACCTGCACGATGAAACCGCGCCGGTGCATTACGTCGAAAACAGCCTGATCAATTCACTGTTCGGCCTGCTGTGCTGGCCGGCGATCTTCGCGCCGTTGCCGGGCGCGTTTTTCCACCCGTTCCAGCGCGGGCCGGTCGACCTGCTCAATGAAGATTTCCACGCCCGCCGCGCCGAGTTGTTCGCGGCCTGCCTGGCGGAGTTGGACGATGGCCGCTACCGGCAGACCATCGGGCGTCGTTACATTGAAAAGTGGGGCGTGCAATCGCCTTTCGTGTTCTGGGGCGCGTTGTCCGAGCCCTTGCTGGAACAGGCCCTCGATTGCTTGCCGGCCGAGCACCTCAAGCACTGGTTCCAGCGCCTGCTGCTGGACATCAAGGCCAACCGCGCCGGCATGCCGGACCTGATCCAGTTCTGGCCGCAGCACAAGACTTACCGCATGATCGAAGTCAAAGGCCCCGGTGACCGCCTGCAAGACAACCAATTGCGTTGGCTGGAGTTCTGTCACGAGCACCAGATGCCCGTCGCCGTTTGCTATGTGCAATGGGCAGAGTCTGCCATCGCGAGCGAGCTCGCTCCCGCAGAAGACGAGCCACCCCAGATCATCTATGGGAGCGAGCTTGCTCGCGATGGGCGCACATGAGCCCGACACCCGGCTACAGCATCGCCGTGCGGGCGCTGTGTGAATTCACCGCCAAGGTGGGCGACCTTGACCTGCGCTTCACCCCCTCGCCGACAGCCCTGGAAGGCATCGCCGGCCATCGCACCGTCGCCTCGCGGCGCACCGAGGGTTATCAGGCTGAAGTGGCCCTCGAAGGTCACTGGCAAACATTGACGGTCAAAGGCCGGGCCGACGGCTACGACCCGGTCCGCCAGTGCCTTGAAGAGGTGAAGACCTATCGGGGCGACCTGAGCAAGCAGCCGACCAACCATCGCCAGTTGCATTGGGCCCAGGCGAAAATCTATGGCTGGCTGATGTGCCAAAAGCTGCAGTTGCCGCACATCGACGTGGCGCTAGTGTATTTCGACATCGTCAGCGAAAAGGAAACCTGCCTCACCCAACGCTTCGAGGCGGCCCAGTTGCAAACCTTCTTCGAAGCACAATGCGCGCTGTTCCTGGCCTGGGCCGAGCAGGAAATGGCCCATCGGCAGGCGCGTAACCTCGGCGCGCAGGCCCTGGTCTTCCCCCATGCGGGTTTCAGGCCCGGGCAACGGCACTTGGCCGAGTCGGTGTTCAAGGCAATCAGTACCGGCCGCTGCCTGATGGCCCAGGCGCCCACCGGCATCGGCAAGACCGTCGGCACCTTGTTCCCGATGCTCAAGGCGTTGGCGCCCCAGCAACTGGACAAGGTGTACTTTCTCACGGCGAAAACCCCGGGGCGAAAGCTGGCCCTGGACGCGGCACGCGTGATTACCCACAGCGCGCCGTCGATGCCGCTGCGGGTGCTGGAAATGATCGCCCGGGACAAGGCCTGCGAACACCCGGACAACGCCTGCCATGGCGAATCCTGTCCGCTGGCCCGAGGTTTCTATGACCGCCTGCCGGGCGCCCGGGCGGCGGCAAGCAAAGTCTGCTGGCTGGATCAGGCGGCATTGCGCGACATTGCATTGGCCCATGAGGTGTGCCCGTATTACCTCAGCCAGGAAATGGCCCGTTGGGCCGACGTGGTGGTGGCCGACTACAACTATTACTTCGACTTCAGCGCCTTGCTCTTTGGCCTGGCCCAGGCCAATGGCTGGACGGTCGCAACCCTGGTGGACGAGGCCCATAACCTGGTGGAACGCGGGCGGCAGATGTACAGCGCGACCCTTGACCAGGCCACGTTGAGCAGCGTGCGCAAAACCGCCCCCGAACCGCTGAAGAAATCCCTGGAGCGGGTCAATCGCCAGTGGAACGCCTTGCATACGCCCCAGGTAGCGGCCTATCAGGCCTATGAAAAACTGCCGGAAAAGTTGCTCCAGGCCTTGGCCACCTGTACCACCGCCATCGGCGATTACCTCAACGATCACCCCCAGGGCCTGGACAGTGGCTTACAGGCGTTCTACTTCGACGCCTTGCAGTTCGGCCGGGTGGCGGAAGCCTTCGACGAGCACTTTCTGTTCGACATCCACAAGCGCGAACTCGGCCGCCAGCGCAGCCTGTCGACGCTGTGCCTGCGCAACGTGGTGCCGGCCGCGTTCCTGCGGCCCAGGCTGACGGCGGCCCGCAGCACCGTGCTGTTTTCGGCGACCCTGAGCCCTCGACATTACTACGCAGACTTGCTGGGAACGCCGGGCGATACGGTGTGGATCGATGTCGAATCGCCGTTCAAGGCCGAGCAGCTGGACGTACAGGTGGTCAGCCGCATCTCCACGCGCTTTGCCCATCGCCAGGCGTCCCTGGAACCGATTGTCACGTTGATGGCCCGCCAGTTCAGCGAGCGCCCGGGCAACTACCTGGCCTTTTTCAGCAGTTTCGATTACTTGCAGCAAGTGGCCGGGCTGTTTGCCGAGCGGCACCCGCAGATCGCCCTCTGGACGCAATCGCGGGGCATGGGCGAAGCCCCCCGGCAGGCGTTTCTCGAACGATTCATGGAACACAGCCAAGGCATTGGCTTTGCGGTGCTGGGCGGCGCGTTCGGCGAGGGCATCGACTTGCCGGGTTCACGCCTGATCGGTGCGTTCATCGCTACCTTGGGGCTGGCGCAGTTCAACCCGGTCAATGAGCAGATGAAGCAACGCATGGCGGCGATCTTCGGCGATGGCTATGACTACACTTACCTGTATCCCGGCTTGCAGAAGGTCGTACAGGCGGCAGGCCGCGTGATCCGTACCCAACAGGATAGCGGGGTGGTGATGCTGATCGATGATCGGTTCGGCGAGGCCAGGGTGCAGCAGCTATTGCCGCGCTGGTGGTCAGTTACCCAAGAGGCCCACAAATCCCCTTGTGGGAGCGAGCTTGCTCGCGATGGCAGACTGTCAGCCAGCATTGATGCAAACTGACCCACCACTATCGCGAGCAAGCTCGCTCCCATAGGGTGGAAGGCTTGAAGATTTTTCCTGGCACCCGACTTGTTCCATAATCCGTAAAAAATCCACACGGATGCCCCGGCCAGATGCTCGAGAACGCCCCCAAGATCCCGCTCATGAACGAAGAACAGCGCTTTCGCCTGCTCATCGACGCGGTGGTCGACTACGCCATCTACATGACCGACCCTTCGGGCATCATCACCAGTTGGAACTCTGGCGCCAGGCGTTTCAAGGGTTACGAGGAGTCCGAGATCCTCGGCCAGCATTTCTCCCGTTTCTACACCGACCAGGACCGCGCCGCCGGCCTGCCGCAACGGGCGCTGGATACGGCCCTGCATGAGGGGCGTTTCGAAGGCGAGGGCTGGCGGGTGCGCAAGGACGGCACGCTGTTCTGGTCCCATGTGGTGATCGACCCGATCATCGACAGCCAGAGTGGTACCTTGCTCGGCTTCGCCAAGATCACCCGCGACCTGACCGACCGCAAGATGGCCGAGGAAACCCTCAAGCAAAGCGAGCAGCAGTTTCGCCTGCTGGTGCAAAGCGTCACCGACTACGCCATCTACATGCTCGACCCGCAAGGTCAGGTCACCAACTGGAACCTGGGGGCGCAGCGGATCAAGGGGTATCTTCCGGTGGAAGCCATCGGCCAGCATTTCTCGATGTTCTACACCCCCGAGGATCGCGATGCCGGCGAGCCGCAGCGCGCGTTGAGCATCGCCGCCAGCGAAGGGCGTTTCGAGAAAAAGGGCTGGCGCATGCGCAAGGATGGCACGCGGTTCATGGCCCACGTGGTCATCGATGCGATTCGCAGCGATACCGGCGCGCTGCTGGGGTTTGCCAAGATCACCCGCGACATTACCGATGCCACCCAGGCCCAGCAGGCCCTTGAACAGGCCCGTGAGGCATTGTTTCAATCCCAGAAACTGCAAGCCATCGGTCAGCTCAGCGGGGGTATTGCCCATGATTTCAATAACCTGTTGACGGTCATCCTTGGCAACCTGGAAATCGTGCGCAAGCGCATGCCCAGCGAGCCGAAACTCACTCAGTTGCTGGACAACGCGACCCAGGGCGCGCTGCGCGGGGTTTCGCTGACCCAACGCATGCTGGCGTTTGCCCGGCGGCAGAAACTGACCTACGAATCGGTCGAGCTGTCGGCCCTGGTACAGGGCATCAGCGGCCTGCTGCAAAGCTCCCTGGGCCCGTCGATACACATCCAGACCCGTTTCGCCGAGGCGCTGTCGCCCGTGCTGGCCGATGTCAATCAACTGGAACTGGCGATCCTAAACCTGGCGACCAACGCCCGGGACGCCATGCCCCATGGCGGCCAGATCGTCATTGCCGCCGAGGAACGGCAAGGGGCTGATGCCGGACCGGACCAGCCGATGGCCCCCGGACGCTACATCTGCCTGGCGATGTCCGATGAAGGCGAGGGCATGGACGACGCCACGCTGGCCTCGGCCGTGGACCCATTCTTCACCACCAAGGGTGTCGGCAAGGGCACGGGCCTGGGGCTGTCCATGGTGCATGGCCTGGCGGAACAGTTGGGTGGCCGCCTGATACTCAAAAGCCAGAAAGGCCTGGGGACCACCGCCGAATTGTGGTTGCCAGTGGCCGGCGATGCGGCCCCTGGCAAAGTGGCGATCGAAGAGGCGGCGCCACCGGTCCACGAGTTGAAAGTGCTGGTGGTCGACGATGACAGCCTGGTGTTGACCAGCACTCGCTTGTTGATCGAAGACCTGGGGCATCGAGTCCTTTGCGCCCCATCGGGGGCTCAGGCGCTGGAGCTGTACGAGCGCAACCCGGACATCGACCTGGTGATCACCGACATGGCCATGCCGCAGATGGACGGTGCGCAGTTGGCGAAATTGTTGCGCGACCGCCAACCGACCTTGCCCATCATCCTGGCCACCGGCTATGCCGAACGCCTGGAAGGTTTCGCCACGCAACTGCCTCGATTGATCAAGCCGTTCAAGCAGATTGACCTGATGCAGGTCATTGGGCAGACGATGAAATAGTCAGCCTCCTGTGGCGAGGGAGCTTGCTCCCGCTGGGTCGCGCAGCGGCCCCTATGTCGCGAGCGCTTCGCACTCGAGCGGGAGCAAGC
This sequence comes from Pseudomonas sp. FW305-28, assembly GCF_017351395.1. Classification (NCBI taxonomy): domain Bacteria; kingdom Pseudomonadati; phylum Pseudomonadota; class Gammaproteobacteria; order Pseudomonadales; family Pseudomonadaceae; genus Pseudomonas; species Pseudomonas sp. FW305-28. The sequence goes on along the minus strand of NZ_JACNDD010000010.1, from coordinate 28,787 downwards.
TCCCTCGCCACAAGAGCAGGCGCTTATGGCGTTTATTCAGTGTTCTTCTTGAACCCCCGCAAATTCATCGCACACAAGCAAAACTGCAACACGATCAATGCATACGCATGGGTATGCAGCCCCCAGACCACCCACAGAATATTGCTCGCGATAAAACAACTGAATCCCGCCACCCTGCGGCGGGGTTGGCGTGAGCCGATCAACCAGGCGGCCAGCACCGTGACGAGCATCGCCGGCCATTGCACCCATCCCAGATAATCCACGCAGCGGTCCTCTTGCCCTTTACACATAAAAGACCTTGGCGGTCGGACAGCGTTTCCTCGGACTTCGCTGCACCTGTGGTCCATTGGCTTGAACTTGCCACGCGCCGGGTTCTTCTAACGAGTCCGAATCATCATCGAGGCACCGCCTGCGCAATGCCCAGAATACTCACCGGGCCTACCCCGGAAGAAGAACTGACGGAACACAACGCCAAACTGTTCGGCTCGCCCAAGGAGCGACTGGACTTCTATCGTCGGGAGATCCAATACGAAACCAGCATCCTGGCCAATCGAACCGATGCTTACCTGGCGGCCCAATCCTTCCTGGTGATCGCCTTTGCCTCGTGCATGGCCAACCTGAACCCGGAGTGGGGCAAGTTGTTCACGCTGATCGTGCCGCCATTCCTGGCCTTGCTGGGATTCCTCAGCTCGCTCAATGCCTGGCCGGGGATCAAGGCGGCCTACGAGATCATCGATCACTGGCATTTCAAGCAGAGCGAACTGCTGCGCGCCGAACCCTTGATGGGCCTGGCCTACGACGAATCGCCGCTGTTCAGCGAGCGGGAATCGACCCACAAGGGCTACCGCAAGTCGTTGCTGTTTTCGTTGCGTACCCCTTGGATCTTCGCCACCTTCTGGGTATTGCTGGGGGCGTACTCGGTCTATATCCAGCTGAGCAACCCAGGCGGTTGAGGCACACTCGCCTCAACTCGACTGCTTACGGCGCTCATACCATGCCAACGTCGGCTGGGTCGTGATGCCATGCACCAGAATGCTCAAGGCCACCACCGACAGGGTGAGGTCGATGCACAGTTGCGCCACCGCTGGCGGCAGGTCATGGTTCAAGGCGAAGAACAGATAAAACAGGCTGCCGATCCCGCGAATGCCAAACCAGCCGATCAGCAGCCGTTGCGGTCCGTCGAGCAATCGCCGCCAGGGCACCACCAGCACACTCAGCGGGCGAATCACGAAAAACAGCAGGGCACCGATCGCCACGGCTCGCCAGTCCCAATGGTTGGCTAGCACGACCCCCAGCAGGGTCACCAGGAAGACTTCCATCGACCGCTCCACCAAGCTGCCAAACGCCAGCATGTCGCTCATCATCACCCCAGCGGCCAATTGACCATCGCCCAACGTCTCGGTATCGCCCACGACGGCCTGTCGGGGCTCGACGGTTTCGTGGCCCACCACCGGCTGCACCAGGTGTTCTGCCGGTAGCGCCCCTTCATCAGTGGATTGGACCTCGGCCTGACGCAGCCCCAAGCCGGCGGCGAACACCGAGAGAAAGCCATAGCCCTGGATCCACTCAGCCACGACGTAGGCCAGGGCAATCAGTGCCAGGGCCAGGTAATCATTGGGCGACAAGGTGCTGTCGGCATTCCTGATGCGCATCGACAGGGTCAGCTTGCCGATGCCGCGGCCCATCCAGTAGCCGACCAGCAACCCGGCCGGCACCGCCCACAGGACGTTGTGCAGCAGCCATTCACCGAGAAAACCGCTGCCGTCCTCCCGCAGCATCAACAAGCCGAGGATCACAAAGGGAAACGCCGTGCCGTCGTTCAGTCCCGCTTCGCCCGACAGGCCGAATCGCACCCGGTCGTCATCCCGGGCATCGTTGACCTGCACCAGTGCCGCCAGTACCGGGTCGGTGGGCGCCAGCATCGCGCCGATCAGCATCGACACGCCCCAACCCAGGCCCAACAGATAGTGCAACGCCAGGCACAGGCCGGCGATGCACAGGATCATCACCGGCCCGGCCAGCCCATAGGCCACGCGCCAGGTACGGTCCTTGAGAGGCAGGCGCAACTTGAGGCCGCTGACGAACAGCGAAAACACCACCGCGATTTCCGTGAGGTGTTCCATCCAGACCGACGAGTCGCTGATGTCCAGCTTCAGCACGTCCAGCCCCAGCGGCCCGATGGCGACACCCAGCACCAGGCACATCGCCGAGGTGGTGACCGGCATCCAGCGCAGATAAGAGGAGGTCAGGGCCAGGGTCAGCAACACCGCGCCGAGCACCGCTACCCATACTGTGAACGTCATCGTTGCTCCTTGGATAGCGACTGGTGGCTCTCAGTATTCGAGGCCCGGAGCGAAGCGAGGGTTCCCACCAAAGCAGCAGGCCTCCGTTTATCCGCCTGCCATTTAATCCAACGGAATTTTTCGCCGTTCCCCGCGCTCTGCAACAGAAGAGACGTTCTGATTCAGCGTCCGCCAAGAACCCGAGAGGCCCTTATGACTGCGCTGACACCCCTCCAATCCCAGCCGGCCACCGTGCACCCTGTCATCCATAATGGACAGGTGCGCCAATGCTATGAACGGCTGTTCCAGGGCCCCGACGATGCCGACAAGCAAGCCGTCGCCCAAACGTTCCTCCAGCAATGCATCGCCAAAGCCGAGGCGCTCCCCCAGCAGATGCCCTCTGATCCCATGGCGCTGCAGGCCTGGGTCGAACAACACAGCGCCGGCGTGGCCCGGCAATACGCTGACTACCTGGAGCGGCGCAAGAACGGCGGCCCGCGGGAGTTTTTCAGCGGCAAGGCCCATGCCCTGTACTTCATCCAGGCCGTGGCCCCGACCAAACGGGTGGACGGTGCCTGGCTGTATGGCGTGGTCAAGCACTGGCACGACCACCGTTTCGAAGGGTTGCTGTGCACCTACCTGGAAGAACTGGGGGACGGTCATCCCGGACAAAATCATGTGGTGCTGTATCGCAAGTTGCTCGCCGAATACGACCTGTCGGACGCCCCGGACATCGACGACGATCTGTATCTGCAAGGCGCCGTGCAATTGGCCCTGGGCTATGCCGGCGACGATTACCTGCCGGAGGTCATCGGCTACAACCTGGGCTACGAGCAATTGCCCCTGCATCTGTTGATCAGCGCCTATGAGCTGGGCGAACTGGACATCGATCCGTACTATTTCACCCTCCACGTCACCATCGACAACGCCAGCACCGGCCATGCCCACAAGGCCGTGCAAGCGCTGCTGCAACTGATGCCGATGGAAGCGGACCGCGAGGCCTTCTGGCAGCGAGTCACGCTGGGCTATCGCCTCAACGACCTGGGGCAGGGTAGCCGGGCCATCATCGGCTCGTTCGACCTGGAGCGCGAAGTGCTGGACATGCTCGAACGCAAACGCCCATTCGGTCAGCACATGCATTCCGATTACTGCAAATTCGAAGGCAAGACCGTCAACCAGTGGCTCTCGGCGCCGGGCCAGTTGGAGGGGTTCCTGACGGCCATGCAGAACAAAGGCTGGATCAAGCGCCATGAAGACCCGCAACACAGTCGCTTCTGGACGCTGATCGACGGCGCAGGCGCGGCCATGTTCGGGGTCTTCAGCCCCTACGAAAAACAGCTGCTGCATGACTGGATCGCCGGTGACTGGCTGGACGAGGGCGTGAAGTCCGGCGCCCGGCGTGCTCCGGTTGCGGCCTGCGCCCCCGCGACGCCGATGGACGATCCCGATGTGCAAAACCTGCAACAGGCGCTGCAAGGCCGCACGCCGGACGAGCAGATGCAAGTCCTGATGCCCTGGCTCTGTGCCCGCTGCCACAGCCATCCGGCGGGGCTGCTGGCGACTCGCCGGTTCATCGAACTCAAGTCCGCACTTCGCTAGGGAGCTCTGCATGAATGAAGAAGAACGCCTGTCCGAGCCGGATCTTGCATTGGTGCAACTGGGCCGACGCCTGCAAGCCGACGGTTATCGTTTCATCACCCCGACCCCGTTGACCCATGAACGGGTCAACCAGCGTCCCGGCAATGAGCGCGCCAAGACCTTGCGGGACGTGTTCGGCTGGTCGCGGCCGTTTGCGCCGGGGCTGATCAGCACCGACGAACAGCGGCAACTGCAAGACGCCCAGGTGCTGGAAGCACACGACGGTTTGTTGCGTAGCCGGGTGCGCTGGTCGAGCCTGGATGGCTTGCTGTTTGCCCATTCGCAGTTTCCCACGCAAGCCAGCGATGCGGTGTTCTTCGGCCCTGACAGCTATCGTTTCGCCCAACTGATCCATACTCACCTGCAACAGAACTTCACGGCCGTGCAGCGCGCCGTGGACATTGGTTGCGGCGCGGGTGTCGGGGCCATCTTGATTGCCCGCGCCCGTCGTGAAGCGCAAGTGCTGGCCGTGGACATCAACCCCCAAGCCCTGCGCCTGAGCGCCGTGAACGCCGCGCTGGCGGAGGTGGCCAACGTCGAGGTCGCCCGCAGCGACGTGTTGCAGGACGTGCCAGGCCAGTTCGACCTGATCGTCGCCAACCCGCCGTACATGGCCGACCCCTCCGAGCGCGCCTACCGCCATGGCGGCGGCACACTGGGCGCCGGGCTGTCGCTGCGCATCGTCGAGCAGGCTTTGCCCCGGCTCACACCTGGCGGCTCGCTGGTGCTCTACACCGGCGTGGCCATGGTGGATGGGCGCGATCCGTTCCTCGAAGCGCTGGGGCAATGGCGTGACTCGGCGGATTTCGGCTGGACCTACAAGGAATTGGACCCGGACGTGTTCGGTGAAGAACTGCTCACGCCGGGTTATCAGGACGTGGAAAGGATCGCCGTGGTGGCGTTGGTTGTAACCCGCATTGGCGCAGGTCTGGGCGGGGCTATCGGAGGGATTTTCGATGAACAGACGCATGAAATTCGGCGTTGAAGAGGAGTATTTCATCACTGACCTGAGCACCCGTTGCATGCCGGGTGAACCCCCTGCGGAGGCTGTCGCCGCGTGCCAGGCTGAGCTGGGCAAGCATTTCGCCCATGAAATGTTCCAATGCCAGGTGGAAATGGCCTCGCCCATCTTTCGCAGCCTGCCCGAGGCTGCCGACTACCTGAACCAAGTGCGTACGGGCCTGAACCAGCGCTTGGCGCCCTATGGCCTGGGCCTGCTCAGTGCCGGTTCACACCCGATGGCCACCCAGGTGCTGCAACCCACCGACGAGCTGCACTTCCAGCAACTGTTCGATGATTATCAGCGGGTGGCGCGGCGCAGCGTGCTGTCGGGCCTGCATGTCCACGTGGAAGTCCCGGCAACGCAGGATCGGGTGCGGATCATGAATGAGGTCCTGCCGTGGTTGCCGATGTTCCTGGCCCTGAGCGCGTCATCGCCATTCTGGAACGGTGGCTACAGTGGCTTCAGCAGCTATCGACAAGTGGCCTGCGATGAATGGCCGCGCATGGGGGTGCCGGAGTATTTCGAAGATGAGTCGGCGTTCGGCGGCTACGTCGACATGCTCATGCGCACCGGGTCCATTCGCCAGGCCAGCGATTGCTGGTGGGTGATACGACCTTCCTCACGTTATCCCACGTTGGAGCTGCGCATTTGCGATGCCTGTCCTCGGGCGGACGACGTCCTTTGTCTGGTCTCGCTGTTTCGCCTGATGGTGGCCCACGCCGTGACGCAGCGCCGGCCCGGTGCCCGCTACAGCCAGATGTCCCAGTGGATCCTCAAGGAAAACCGCTGGCGGGCCAAGCGCCACGGGATTCTCGCGGAGTTTATCGTCGAGGGGCAGGAACAGCCGATGCTGATCGGGGAATGGCTGACCCTGGCGGAGCAGACTTTCGGTGAAACCGCGGCCGAACTGGGCGTCCAGGACGTGTTCAAGCAGGCCCGCGCGATTGTCCAGGAAGGCACCAGCGCCGATCGGCAAATCGTGCTCTACGAACAAGGCCTGCTGCTGGGCGATTCGGTCGAACAGGCCTTGAGCCGGGTGGTCGATCAGTTGCTCGCGGAAACCGCCGGGAGGCCGGTTGCCGACCCAGCCTTGCAACAGGTCGCAGGTGGTCCATGAGCAGCAAGACCCTGGCTGACTACAACCGCATGCGAGATTTCGCCGCCACCCCGGAACCGGCGGCGAAACGTTCGCGCAAGTCGGCAAAAACCGCCCACGCCTTGCAGTTCTGCATTCAAAAGCACGATGCCTCGCGGCTGCACTACGACTTCCGACTGGAGTTGGACGGCGCGCTCAAGAGCTGGGCGGTGCCCAAGGGGCCGTCCCTGGACCCCAAAGCCAAACGTTTGGCCGTGCATGTCGAAGATCATCCGCTGGATTACGCCACATTCGAGGGCAACATCCCTGAAGGTCACTACGGCGCCGGTGACGTGATCGTCTGGGACCGGGGCGTCTGGATTCCCCAGGGAGACGCCCACGAAGCCTACGAAAAAGGTCGGCTCAAGTTCGAGTTGCAAGGCGAAAAGCTCAGCGGCCTGTGGAACCTGGTACGCACCCATATGCCCGGCAAGCAGGAGCAGTGGTTCCTGATCAAGCATCAGGACCAGGCCGCCCGCCCCGAAAGCGAATACGACGTGGTCCAGGCCGAGCCGGACAGCGTGCTCAGCGATCGTACCCTCGTGCCCAAGCGTCGAGGCAAGGCTGTCGCCAAAGCGGTGAAGCAACCGGAAAAAGCCGCGCGGCCGAAATCGCCGAAACGCGCCTCGAAAGGCACCCTCCGCGGTGCGGTCGCCGGGCCGCTGCCAGAAACCCTCAAGCCGGAACTGGCGACCCTGGTGGAAAGCGCGCCCGACGGCGAATGGCTCTATGAGATCAAGTTCGACGGTTACCGGGTCATGGCGCGGATCGAAAACGGCGACGTCAGGCTGCTCACCCGCAACGGCCATGACTGGACCCACAAATTGCCAAGACAGGCCGAGGCCTTGGCCGCGTTGGGGTTGGAATCGGCCTGGCTCGACGGCGAGATGGTCGTCGCCAACGAGCAGGGGGTGCCGGACTTCCAGGCCTTGCAAAACGCCTTCGAAGCCGGCAGCAGCGGCAAGATCGCCTATTACCTGTTCGACGTGCCTTATCTCAATGGCATGGATTTGCGCAACGTGCCGGTGCAAGAGCGCCGGGCCGCCTTGGCCGCCGTGTTGGAGCCCAATGAAAGCCCCTTGTTGCGCTTCTCCGATGCCTTCGAAGAAACCCCTGAAGCGCTGCTAAACAGCGCCTGCCAGATGCAGATGGAAGGGCTGATCGGCAAGCGCGTCGGCAGCACCTATGTGTCCAGGCGCAGCAACGACTGGATCAAGCTCAAATGCAAGAATCGCCAGGAGTTCGTGGTGGTGGGCTTCAGCGATCCCAAAGGCGCCCGCAGTGCTTTCGGTGCCTTGCTGCTGGGGCTACATGATACCGACAGCGGCCAGTTGCGCTACGCCGGTAAGGTCGGCACCGGGTTCAACGAAACCACCCTCAAAAGCATCTACCAGCAATTGCGGCCTCTGGAGACGAAAAAGGCCGCCGTGGTGAACCCGCCCACCGGCTACGAAGCCAAGGGCGTGCACTGGCTGGAACCGACGCTGCTGGCCGAAGTGGCCTTTGCCGAAATGACCAAGGAAGGCTCGGTGCGCCATGCGGTCTTCCATGGCTTGCGCAACGACAAGCCGGCCAAGGACATCACTCAGGAGCTTGCCAAACCCGTGAAGAAAACCACTGCGGCGAAAAAAACCAGCACCCAGGATGAACCCGACGCGAAACCGCACAAGGCAAAGACCAGGACAAAAGCCAAGGCCCCGGCCATGGACGGCAAGGTCCGCATCACTCACCCGGAGCGGGTCATCGACGCCAGCAGTGGCACCACCAAGCTGCAGTTGGCCGAGTATTACGCCAGCGTTGCCGAATTCATCCTGCCGGAACTGGAAGATCGCCCGGTCGCCTTGGTCCGGGCGCCGGACGGCATCGCCGGTGAGCTGTTTTTCCAGAAGAACCCCGAGCGCCTGGCGATTCCCGGTATCACCAGCCTGGACAAGGAACTGACCGGGCAACCAGTGATGATCATCAACAACGCCGAGGCGCTGATCGGTGCGGTGCAGATGAGCACGGTGGAACTGCACACCTGGAATGCCACGTCTGTCGACCTGGACAAACCCGACCGCTTCGTCCTCGACCTGGATCCGGACCCGGCACTGCCCTGGAAAAGCATGGTCGAGGCGACGCAGCTCACCTTGTCGGTGCTCGATGAACTAGGGCTCAAGGCGTTCCTCAAGACCAGCGGCGGCAAGGGCATTCATGTAGTGGTGCCGTTGACACGCAAACTGGGCTGGGACGAGGTCAAGGGCTTCAGTCATGCGATTGTCAGTCACATGGCCAAGCTGCTGCCGGACCGCTTTTCGGCGGTGTCCGGGCCAAAGAACCGGGTAGGGCGGATCTTCATCGATTACCTGCGCAATGGGCTGGGCTCCACGACCATCTGCGCCTACGCCGCCCGGACCCGGGAGGGGTTGCCGGTGTCGGTGCCGATATTTCGTGAGGAGGTGGCTGAGCTCAAGGGGGCGAACCTGTGGAATGTGCACAATGTTCATGAGCGTCTGGCGGAGGTGGGTCATGAGCCCTGGGCCGGGCTGAAGAAGACGCGGCAGAGTATTACGGCTGAGATGCGCAGGCGTATCGGTATGAAGAAAGTTTAAGGCGTCGCGGCTATACGCCGCAGTTCCTTTGTGGGAGCGAGCTTGCTCGCGAAGAGGCCAGCAAGCTCAATATCCATGTCACTGAACCACCGCCATCGCGAGCAAGCTCGCTCCCACAGATCATCTCAAGCCGCTGTCATCGGTAATCTGCCACCCGAAAACGCGTTCAGCCCACCGGGACACGCAAATATTCCGGCTGCAGGTAGTTGAACCAGAGCAGGATCATTTCCACCAGGATCGTCACCAATACCAGCAGGCCCACGCCCCAGACACTTGCCGAATACAGCAGGCCCTGTTCCTTCTTGAGGCCCATGAACTTGGGCAGCCCGACGAACAGCAGGAATGTCGAGTAGGCCGACGCCAGCAACAGCACTGCCACGGCCAGCCAGCGGCTCGGGTAAAGCCCGAAGATTCCGGCCAGGAAATATGGCGTTGCGGTATAGGCGGCGAAACCGATGCATTGGTTGACCGTCGGGCGCGCTTCGAAAGTGCGGGACATCCAGCGGATGAACAGCCCCATCAACGTGACGCCGACGACGATGGTCAGGTACAGCAGCACGCACAATTGAAGCGCGCTGGTGCTGCTGAGCCGAACCGTTTCGTTTTCGGCCAGGCTCCATCCGGTCCAGGTGGTGCCGATGAACAGGCACACCGCGGGAATCAGCGCGAGCAACAGCAAATGAGCCAGGTAATGGCGTGGATGTGCCTGTTCCTGCTCGCGTATGTCGGCCCAGGCGAATTCGGGCTGTGTGAACAGTTTGACGAAAGGTGCGGACATGACGACCTCCTGATCAAGACGGCCTCTGCATGAGGCCCTTACTGGGTTTGAGGTACAGAAAAAGACCGGGGTTTCATTTATTTCCTGTTCCTGGTGACCGACCGCTTCCGGTACGCGAAGACATGCGCTTCCTGCACAAGGTCTGGCGTTTCGAGCGAGTCGCTCGGATGCGTCATGGGCGACTGGCCGGGCACAGCCCACTGTGGGAGCGAGCTTGCTCGCGATAGCGGTAAACCAGCCCATTGATGTTGCCTGACCTGCCCCTATCGCGAGCACGCTCGCTCCCACAGGTATTAGGGGCAAGGCCCATTGGCTGAGTGCTCCCTCGCCACAGGTAAAACGCTGCGCCATGCTTAAAGCATCGGCTTGCCCCCGGTAATCCCATAACGGGCTCCGGAGATGTAGCTGCCTTCGTCCGAGGCCAGCAGCACATAGATCGGCGCCACTTCAACCGGCTGGCCGGGGCGGCCAAGGGGCGTCTGGGTACCGAAATTCTGCACTTCTTCCTCGGGCATGGTCGCCACGATCAGCGGCGTCCAGATCGGTCCCGGTGCAACGCTGTTCACGCGGATGCCCTTGGGCCCGAGCATCTGCGCCAGGCCACCGGTGAAGTTGGCGATGGCGCCTTTGGTGGCGGCATAGGCCAGCAGTGTCGGCTTGGGCATGTCGGAATTGACCGAGCTGGTATTGATGATCGAGCCACCAGGCTTCATGTGCGGCACGGCGGCCTGGCAGATCCTGAACATCGCCGTGATGTTGATATCGAAGGTACGCACCCATTCTTCGTCGGGAATGTCCTCCAGGTTATCGTGGGTCATCTGGAACGCGGCGTTGTTGACCAGGACGTCGATATGGCCGAAGCGGGCAACGGTTTCATCGACGATCTTGCGGCACAGGCCTTTGTCCGCCAGGTCACCGGGCAACAACAGGCATTGACGCCCGGCCTGCTCGACCCAGCGTGCGGTTTCCCGGGCGTCTTCATGCTCGTCCAAGTAGGCAATCGCCACATCCGCACCTTCACGGGCGAAGGCAATGGCAACGGCGCGACCGATGCCGCTGTCGGCGCCGGTGATCAGGGCAATCTTGTTCGCCAGTCGTCCGGAGCCGGTGTAGCTCTGCTCGCCGCAGTCCGGATAAGGGTCCATTTTGCGCTGGGTGCCGGGCACCGGCTGGCTTTGTTTCGGGAAAGGCGGGAAAGGGTAGTCGACCATCGTCGTTCTCCAGGTGGGTTGCGATGGAGGGTGGACTTTGGGTTTTCGGGCAGAGTTCGGTCCGATTGTCCGGCCAGTCGATGAGCGTGACGGTGGTCGTTTCGTCGGTGAAGGGTGGGCTGTGGCGAACATTGGACGAGCCTGTATTCTCCAATGTCAGTAGCGGTGTCGAGAAGGAGCAGGGCAATGTTCAGCCACATACAGATCGGCGCGCGCGACCTGCCGACAATGGTCGCTTTTTATGATGCCGTCCTCGGTTGCCTGGGGCTGGAGCGCATCGCGGGCGAAAACGATTCGGGCCCGCCGGGAGAAGGCTGGCGTCAGCCCGGCAAGTATTGGCCGCAGGTTTTTGTCCAGTTGCCTTTCAATGGCCTGCCCGCGACCTGGGGCAATGGCATGCAAGTAAGCTTCGCCGCCGATTCCCCGCAAACCGTCCGCGCTGCCTGGGAGCAGGCGATGGCCATGGGCGGTACCGACGAAGGCCCACCGGGTCCGAGGCCGCAGTATTGCGAAGGCTATTTCGGTGCGTATTGCCGCGACCCGGAGGGGAACAAGCTGTGCTTTGTCTATGCGCCGGATATGCATGAATAAAGCTCAAACCCTTGTGGCAAGGAGCTTGCTCCCTAACCACAAGGGGCATTGGCAGTTGAATCAGCCCCTGGCTTTCAGGCTGCGCTCCATCCGTGCGAGGCCTTCCTCCAGCAATGCCCGCGGGCAGCCGAAGTTCAGGCGCACGAACTGCCCGGCATCGTCAGCAAAATCCAGCCCGGCACTCAGCCCGACCTTGGCTTCTTTCAAGAAAAATCCTTGTGGGTCATCCAGCCCCAGCCCGGAGCAATCCAGCCAGGCCAGGTAAGTGCCCTGGGGCACGGTCATGGTGATGCCCGGCAGACGGGTGCTCACCGCCTCGACCAGGTAATCGCGGTTGGCTTGCAGATAGGCTTTCAAGGCCTCCAGCCATGGGCCGGCTTCGCTATAGGCCGCACGGGTCGCTTCCAGGCCGAAGGCATTGACGCTGTCGACCATGCCGGCCCGCGCGTTGTTGACCCGCTCGCGCAGCTTGGCGTTCTGGATAATGGCGAACGATGTTTTCAGCCCGGCGATGTTGTAGGCCTTGCTGGCGGACATCAAGGTGATGGTGCGCTCGGCAATCTCCGGGCTGAGGGAGGCGGTCGGAATGTGCACGCGGCCGTCGAAGCACAATTCGGCATGGATTTCGTCGGAGATGATCCAGGCGTCCTGCGCCAGGCAAATGTCCGCCACGGCCTTGAGTTCTTCGCGGCCAAACACCTTGCCCAGCGGGTTGTGAGGGCTGCTCAGCAACAGGGCGCCGCCGCCCTGCAATGCTTCGCGCAACGCGGTCAAGGGCGTATGGAATTCACCCTTGACCGGGGTGAACGGCAACTCCACTTTGTTCAACTGCCAGTGACCGGGGGCGTGGCGCAGCGGAGGGTAGTTGGGCACCTGCACCACGACATTCTGCCGGGGTTCCACCAGGGCACGCAGCGCCATATTGAAACCCGGCTCGACGCCAGGCAGGAACACGATCTGCTGAGGCTCGACGCGCCAGGCGTACTTGCTCCACAGGTCTGCCACGATGGCCGCGCGCAGATTGTCCTGGGCGACGCTGTAGCCCAGCATCGGATGCTCGAGGCGCTTGTGCAGCGCGTCGATGACCACCGGCGGGGCGGGGAAATCCATGTCGGCCACCCACATTGGCAGCACATCGGCCGGGTAGCGGCTCCATTTGGTACTGCCGGTGCCGTGGCGCTCCACTACGGTGTCGAAATCGAAAGTCATGGGGGTTCCATCAGTCAGTCATGAGATGGCGCACATCATAAAGCAAAGACCGCCGAGAAAAGCTTGATGGCGCAGTGCCACCAATTGATGATAATCAGTTAAAGTTCAGTCTCGAAACGCCGCTAAGCCGTTAGCGGCACTCGGTAACGGACCTCCAAGTCTTTGAAAAGGACGACCCCCATGACATCGCCCGTGCGCTTTAACGATCACCACCGTAAAGCCGACCGCATCATGCTGGGGCTACTCTGGCTCACGTTGCTGTATTCCCTGAGCCTGGCGTTCCTGCATTCGACGTTCACCCAGGCGCTGCTGGTGGGGGCGACCACCTGCGTGGCGAGCACCACGCTTTATCGCGTCCTGGCCGGCACCCGGGCCATGCGCTGCGTCATCGCGGTGGCGCTGATGGTCATGGCGGCCTTGCACATCAACCAGACCCACGGCGTGATCGAATTCCACTTCGGGATCTTCGTGCTGCTGGCCGTGTTGACGTTCTACCGTGACTGGCTGCCGATTGTCGTTGCCGCCGCCACCATCGCGGTTCATCACCTTGGTTTTCACTGGCTTCAACACCAGGGTTATCCGGTATTCGTCATGGACACCCACGGTGGCTGGTCGATGATCTTTCTTCACGCGTTCTACGTGGTGGTGGAAAGCGTGATCCTGATTTACCTGGCGAACCAGAGCCTGGCCGACGCCACGGAAAACCAGGAGGTGCTCGATAAGGTGCTGGCGGCGGCCGCGCAGTTGAGCAACGACGCCGACAGGCAGCGCAGCGACGGCGTCAAGGTCTCTTCGAGTGAGCGTTTCGATCATTTCCTCCAGCAGGTCACCCAACTGGTGGACGGCGTGGTGCGCGACACCCGCAACCTCTCGGACCTGGGCCAGGACCTGTCCCAGGTTGGCCAGACCCTGGAAACCGGTGCCCGTCACCAACTCGACGAAGTGGCACAGATGAGCGGTGCGATCAGCCATCTGGTCGAGGCCATGGAAAACATCGCCGGCCATGTCGACCAGACCCTGCAGCGCGCCGGCCAGGCCAACGAGCAGGTCAACCGCGGGCGCACCACGGTTGACCAGACCCGGGAGGAGATTGTCGAGCTGGCAGGGCGCATCAACCTGACCAACGAAACCGTACAGGTCCTGGCCGACCAGGCACAACAGATCGGCCAGGTGCTGGATGTGATCAACGGCATTGCCGAGCAGACCAACCTGCTGGCCCTCAACGCCGCCATCGAGGCGGCCCGGGCTGGCGAGCAGGGCCGCGGGTTCGCGGTGGTGGCCGACGAGGTCCGCACCCTGTCACAAAAGACCTCGACGTCCACCACCGAGATCCAACAGATCATCACCAAGCTGCAGCAAGGCAGCCGCCAGGCCGCCGTCGCGATGCAAGACAGCCGCGATGGGGTCGAGCGCTGCGTCTCCGCCAGCCAACTGGCTTCGCAACTGTTGCACGCCGTCGTCGAAGACATCGCCGTGATCAATCATTTCAACGACCTGATCGCCAGCACCACCCAAGAACAATCCAAAGCGTCGATGGGCATCAACCAGCGCCTGCAAAGCGTGCAGGCCGTGGCTGAGCGCAACGCCGACAACATTGGCATCCTGACTCGCAGCAGTCAGTGCTTGCCGCCGTTGGCAGAGCGGCTGGCGGTGTTGGGGCAGGCGTTTCATGGAAAGGGCGGGGTGGTCTGAAAAGGCCTATGAATCCAAGTATGGATAAAAAACGTTATGAAAAATTTCAAATATTTTGCGTTGATGTATCTAAATGATTGGCACCAGTGGGATCAACCCTTCTCGGAGCGTATATTTTCTAGCAATAAGACACAGAGTCTCCAAGCGTTCCACCACGCAGCAAAGTACTACAAGGTAACCCGAAATTTCCGCATCGATAAAACTGAAAGTCGTCTGCAAGGAGCGCTGGACTTGGTCAGGTCTGGCCGAGGAAAACTGACCGAAAAGAACGTATGCGAAAAAGTTAATCAACTCGCCCTTGCGTTTGAAAAACGCTATGGAAAAAACGCCGTATCCGCGGCCTCGAAATTTCTTTGGTTGCGCTACAAAAGCCCGGTCGTGATCTTTGATTCCCGAGCCAAGCAATGGCTAAACAAGAATGGCTACAAAGTGCCTAACCATTACGAGGGATACCGGGAGCAATGGCTCGCCGCGTTTTCTGACCACAGCCTGCAAATAGAACGAGCGTGCGCGGCATTGGTGAACGCACACGACTTTTCGATGGCATTTGAAAGCAGTCCCAAGGAAATCGTGCCCATCACGACATCGCTCTGGTTCAAGGAGCGAGTGTTCGACAAATACTTATGGTTCAACGCTGGGAACTGACGCAGCACCAGTGGCTGCGAACAGGAGGACGCGCTGGGTGTGAACTCAGCGCGCGTGACATCGAATGTGTCAGTGGCTAAACAAGCTAGAGTTGCTTCACCACGATAAAAACGAGCAGAGCGGTGGCAATCCCATAGACGATGGAAAGCGCAAGCGGATTGTTCGTGCATGTCGTCAACGGTGTAGGTGCACTGCGCCTGACGAAAAAGTTAATTGCGCCGATCCCGCCAATCATCATGATGGCCGTCGCTATGAACACGCCCAGCGGAAGGTAATCAGAAGATTTGAGCTCTACGATCGTGGCGACCAGGAGGAAGGAGGACGACAAGGTGATAATGGCGCCCAACGTCCACAACGAAAGATCGCCCGCCAGCCGGCGGACTACTCCTGCAAAACAGCCACCCATGAAGGCCTTACGTCTCGGATTCTTTACGCTGGCCTCGAGGTCCTTGAACATAAGCGCTGGTAGGCAGAGCAGGATCGACACGCTGCCCAGGCTATTCACCAACCGGCCCAGTGATTTACCCATTCGGTCCAGGTAGTCCAAAGGCGGAATGTTCAGCGTATGAATCGCAAAATAGGCCGCGATTATCGAAATGATTAACCAGACCAGCGCCCTGAATACGAGATCACGAACGAGATTTTGCTTTAGCCAGTCGTCAAACCGGTTTTTATCGGTGGACATAAAAATCCTTTTTAAATAGCGCTCATATGAGTGAAGGCCTAATGATATCAGCTGACGATGATGATACGGCTGTGACTGTTCGGACATTTGTGATGAGCACGGCGCAGTCATGATGCCGCGTATCCGGCATCTGCAGTGAAGGGTTGCCTGGAACAACGATTTTCCTGCCCGGGTCTATCCCCTGAAAACACCTTGGATCAGGCAACTATGTCGGCGGATCCGGCAAGCGGATTGGCGTTTCGCTCCACATACTCTCGCGGCCCGGAGGCCCTGCCACAGCTGTATCGCAGTGGCGGAGCCTGCCGAAGGCGGTCGAAAACATGTGTGCGAGTGCTTGATATGGAAAACAACACGGTCCGGTTTGCCTGCAACGGCTGCGGGATTTGCTGCAAAGGTCGGCTGATTCCACTGACGTTGGACGAGACGAGGCAATGGTTGCAACGCGGACATGAGGTGGCGGTCGTGCTGGAGGCGTTCGATGAGTCGAGCTGGCCTTCGGAGCCTCGACAATTCGCCCACAGCGCCCAAAGAGCCGTGGAAGTCACCAGTGGCGATGCCCGGATCCGAGTCGTTGCGGTGTTGGCCGGCAATGCCCTGACCCAGTGCCGCAATCTCGGCGACGACGGTCGTTGCGGCATCTATGAAGAGCGGCCGTTGGTCTGTCGAATCTACCCGATGGAAATCAATCCGCTCATTACCTTGCGTCCAGCCGACAAGGTCTGTCCTCCCGAGGTCTGGGAGACGGGGGAGGTCTTGTTTACCGACCGCGTCGTCGATCCGATCCTGGCCGATCAGATCGAACGTTCCCGCCAGGCGGACAGGGACGATGCCCAGGCCAAGATTGCGCTGTGTGAAGCGCTGGGTATGAACGTCGCCGCCTGGAAGGGCAATGCGTTGGCCGTTTACTTGCCTGATCGGGCGCAATTGGCTGAAGCAATCGTTCGCTACGACCGCGCCCCGGAGGCACCGACTGGCCTGGACTGGAAAGTGCGGGTCGAAACGCCGGCCCTGGCCCAACGACTGCTGCAAGCAGGTGTCGCGTTGGATGATCAACGGTCAACCGGCTATATCTTCCAGGGACTTTAGTTTTCGAGTCCAGCCATCACTTTGTGCATTTTCAGCCCACGAAACATCTTGCAATACATAGGCTTGGATGACCTGCGCCGGTTGTGGCTCGTTGAATCGTGCAAGAATTTGCGCCAATCAGGCAAACGATCCGAACCGCCGACCCAGCATACTGCGTCCATATTGATCAACGATTTGCGGTGATGCCGAGCAGTGTTCGGCATCACCGCAAGTCGTGGGCCCGATCTTTCAAGGAGTGAAGTGTGCACACCGATTTCAAAAGCGACACGGCCGCCCCAGACCTCAGTCGCCTGGCCGGCTCGGTCAGCCAGCTTGTGCCCGGCGAGGGTGACCAGATGACTGCCATCGCCGGTTTGAGCCTGCATCGGCGCAAGGCAATCACCGCGCCCATGCACTGCATCTACGGCCTGGGCATTGGCGTGACCTTGCAAGGCCGCAAGCAAGCCATGATCGGGGACGAGATCCTGACCTACGCTCCCGGCCAGTCCATGGTGACTTGCGTGGACCTGCCGGTCATTTCCCACGTCTCCCAGGCCAGCGTCGCCAAACCGTTCCTGGGCCTGATGCTGAGATTCGACAGCACGATGGTGATGCAAGTGGCCGAGCGCATGCAGCTGTCACAACGCATGAAAGACGACGCGTTTCGACCGATTACCGTACAGGCGCTGGATGCCGGGGTGCTGGATGCCCTGAGGCGTTTGATAGACCTGCTGGACGAGCCGCAGTTACTTGAGACCGTGGCCCCGCTGATCAAGGAAGAAGTTGTCGCTCGCCTGCTGAACGGTGCCCATGCGCCGCAGTTGCTGCATGTCATCGCCGCCGGTTCACCCAGCCAACACATTGCCAAGACGGTCGCCTGGCTGAAACTGAATTTTCGCCAGGCGTTGCGCATGGACGACCTGGCGGCGCAAGCGCACATGAGTCCTTCCACTTTCCGCCAGCATTTTCGGACCGTGACCGGGATGAGCCCGTTGCAATACCAGAAGCAACTGCGGCTGCAAGCTGCTCGGCAATTGATGTTGAGCCAGAAGGTCGACGCGAGCAGTGCAGGGGGGCTGGTTGGCTACGAAAGTGCCTCGCAGTTCAGCCGTGAATACAGCCGCCTGTTTGGAGAGCCCCCGCAGCGGGATATCAAGCGGATTCGCTTGTGATCGTGAGGCTTGCCTGGCATTGCGGCCAGGCAGCCTCAAGCGCCGCTCACGCCAACTTGAACGGCAATTCACGCATGGGTTTACCGGTCAGGCTCGCCACCGCGTTCGCAAACGCCGGGGCTAACGCTGGCAGGCCGGGTTCGCCCATTCCCGTGGGCGGCTCGGCACTGGGCACGATGTGGACAGCGAATTCCGGCATGTCGGTAATGCGCGGCACGCTGAAGTCAGCAAAATTGCTCTGCTGCACGACGCCGTCTTTCAGGGTGATGGCACCACCGGGCAGGCACATCGACAGGCCCATCAGCGCCGCGCCCTGGACCTGGGCCTCGACACTGCGTGGGTTGACGGCCAGGTTGCAGTGCACGCCAGCGGTCACGTTGTGCAGCACCGGACGGCCATCCTGCACCGAGGCTTCGACCACATAAGCCACCACCGAACTGAACGACTCGTGGACCGCCACGCCCCAGGCACGGCCCGCCGGTAGCTGGCGCTTGCCGTACTCGCTCTTGTCCACGGCCAATTGCAGCGCCGCGCGATGGCGTGGGCTCTGGTCGCCAAACAGCTTCATCCGGTAGGCCACCGGATCCTGTTTGGTGGTGCGGGCGATCTCGTCGATCAGTGTTTCCATCACAAAAGCCGTATGGGTGGAACCGACGCTGCGCCACCACAGTACGGGGACGTTGAGTTTCGGGTGATGCACCGTCAGCCGCATGGGCAGCGGATACGGGTCGCGCAGGCCCTCGGTGGCGGTCGGGTCGATGCCATTTTTCACCCGCCCGCCAAACACGGTACCGGTGATGATCGATTGGCCAACCAAGGCGTGGTCCCAGGCGAGAACCTTGCCACTGTCATCAAAACCGATGCGCGCACGGTGCAGGTGCATGGGGCGGTAGTAGCCGCCCTTGATGTCGTCTTCCCGGCTCCAGAGTGTGCGGATAGGCGCATCGACCCCAGCGGTGCGGGCGGCCTTGGCCACTTCGCAAGCCAGTACCACGAAATCGTTGGTGGGTACGCCGCGCCGGCCAAAACCTCCACCAGCGGTTTGTACGTTCACCTGGATCTGCTCGGGCTTGAGGTCCAGCACCTTGGCGGCGGCCGCCGCATCGCCGCCCGGGAATTGCGTGCCGACCCACAACTGAGCGCCATTTTTGCCGGCAAGCTGCACGGTGCAATTGAGCGGTTCCATGGGGGCATGGGCGAGGTAGGGGAACAGGAACTCGGCCTCCAGTCGATGCGGCGCCGTGGCGAGTGGCGTCATGTCGGCATCGAAGTGCAACGGGCCGGGCTGGCTGGCCAGTTCGCGGTATTGGGCCAATTGTTTTTCGCTGTCCACCTTTTCCACGGCGGACGCATTCCATTCCACCTTCAGTGCATCGCGTGCCAGCTTCGCCTGCCAGTAACTGTCGGCAACCACCGCGACACCTTCGGCGCCGCCATCCAGCGGTACGCGCAACACGGCCTTCACGCCTTTGGTGGCCCGCGCCGCGCTGTCGTCCAGAGCAGCGATTCTGGCGCCGAACACCGGTGGCCGGGCGACGACCGCCGTGAGTTGCCCCGGCAGGTGCATGTCGATACCGAAATCCTGCTGGCCGCTGCTCTTGGCCTTGGCATCGATGCGTGTGGTGGCCTGGCCGATGATGCGGAAATCCTTGGGGTCCTTGAGCGTGATCTGCTCGGGTACAGGCATCGCCATCGCCGCTTGCGCCAGTTCGCCGTAGCTCGCTTTACGGCCCGCCGGGCCGAGCACCATGCCGGCCTGGGTACTCAGGCTCGCCACGTCCACGTTCCAGCGTGCGGCGGCCGCACTCAGCAGCATGGCGCGCGCACGGGCGCCAAGTTCGCGGTACTGGGTGTAGCTGTTCTTGATCGTGTTGGAACCACCCGTGAGGTGGATGCCGAACGCCGGGTCCATGTAGGCCGCGTCGTTGCTGCCGTTGCGACTGCGCACCAGGCTCCAGTCGGCATCCAGTTCTTCGGCGAGAATCATGGGCAGGCCGGTCTGCACGCCCTGGCCGAATTCCAACCGATTGATGGTGACCGTGACCTCGCCATTGGGCGCGATCTGCACGAAGGCGGAGGGTTGCTGGGTCGGTTTGAGCGGCGCTGCGACGGCGCCATTGGCTTCCTGCGCCAGGGCCAGGTGTGGAAACGCCCCCAAGGCCAGCCCGCCGATGCCGACGATCTTGAGGAAGCTGCGCCGGGGCAGGGCAGCGGGGCCGTCAGCCTCGTCACGTTCAAGCATATGTTGCAAGGCGCGGGGGAGCTCGTTCGGGAAGATCTCGTTCAGCATGGTCAGCTCCGATCAGGCAATGGCTTTGGCGGCATCAGCCACCGCGGCGCGGATTCGGGCGTAGGTGCCACAGCGGCAGATATTGCCGGCCATGGCCGAGTCGATCTCGGCCGCCGTGGGCTGCTTGCCCTTGGGCTGGGCCTTGAGAAAAGCCGTTGCGCTCATGATCTGGCCACTCTGGCAGTAGCCGCATTGCGCCACGTCGTGTTTGACCCACGCCTCGTGCACGGCGCTGCCCACCGGATCACTGCCGTCGGTTGCCGCTTCGATGGTGGTGATCTTCTTGCCGACGGCGGCGGCGATGGGCGTCACGCAGGAACGAATGGCCTGGCCATCCAGGTGCACGGTGCAGGCGCCACACAGCGCCGCGCCGCAGCCGAACTTGGTGCCGGTCATGCCCAGCGTGTCGCGCAGGGTCCAGAGGATAGGGGTGCCAGGGTCGACGTCGACCGTGTATTCACGGCCGTTGATGTTCAGGGCGCTCATAGGGGGACCAGCTCCAGATGGTTTGGCTCTGGTTAACTATAGGAAGGAATGGTTGGAGTGGGTTGCACGATTCGGGCTGATTATTGCCTGATCATGCGAATCAGCGTGCCCCGTGGAGGTGCACGCTGTTGTTGTCAGTGACTGATGTCTATCGTTGATGGCTATTCATGAGCGCATGCATGTTCAGCGCAGGTTTGCTGTAAACCCGTACTGCCTGGCCGACCACACCACCGCCAACGTCAGCAGCAGGAGAACGACCAGGACCGGCGCAAACGCCACGACCCCCAGGTGGTCGAGTAGGATGCCGCCGACGATCCCGCCGCCGGCAATGGCCAGGTTCCAGGCCGTGACCAGCATTGACTGGGCCAGATCCGCCGCATCTCCGGCTGTCTTGGCGATGGCCGTCTGGAACAGCGTCCCAGCCCCTCCGAAAGCGATTCCCCAAGCGGCCACGGCGATATACACCGCCGCAGGTCTGTCGCTCATTGCCCCTAGCATCATTGCCGAGAGGGCGAACAGCACCGTACCTGCGAGCGTCAACGCCCGCAGATGGCGATCGATCAGCACGCCGACCACCCAGATCCCCAGTAACGACGCGACGCCAAAGACCAACAGGACCAGATCCGTCCGCTCGCCCAGGCCCGCCGCCGTCAAAAACGGAGCGATGTAGGTAAAGAGAATGTTGTGCGCCAGGACAAAAGCCAGTACCACGAACAACACCGAGCGAACGCCTGGCAGAGTGAAGACCTGGCCCAAGGCAAGACGTTTGTTGGAGGCCTGTCCTGGAAAGTCAGGCACCTTGAGTCGTACCCAGACCATCAAGGCCACGGCGAACAGGCTCATGATGGCGAAGCTCATTCGCCAGCCGACCAGGTTGCCGAGCAGCGTGCCAGCCGGCACGCCCAGGGACAACGCCAAGGGCGCGCCCACCATGGCGATTGCAATCGCTCGACCTTTCTGGCTTTCGGGCACCATGCGGGCGGCATAACCGGCCAACAAGGCCCACAGCAGCCCCGCCGATACGCCACCCAGCAAGCGCGCGACAATCGTCAAACCATAATGGGTAGAAAACGTCGTGACGGTATTGGCAACAGCGAAACCGGCGATTGCCGTTAGCAAGAGCGATCTGCGTCGCATGCCTTGGGTCGCGGCGGTCAATGGAATGGCCGCCAGCAAGGAGCCTATCGCGTAGACCGTTACCAGTTGGCCGGCAAGGGCTTCGGAGATCGCCAGCCCTTCGCTGATCTGTGAAAGAAGCCCGGCGGGCAAGGCCTCGGTGAGGATGGTCACGAACGCCGCCAGTGCGAGGGCAAACAGTGATCCGATGGGGAGCGGCGCAGTGTCTTGAATGACCTCGGCATCGGCATCGATAGGGGGGTTGGCAATCGTCATGTGTCACCTGCTGGAGCGCTCCTGACCCGCCGGGACGACGCGGTCAATCGCAGATTGATAAGTGTCGACTACGGTAGGTGCCCCTCTTTGTCGAGACAAGAATGCTAGAGTGCACAACACATCGGAAAAAATGTCCGCAATGGGAGGCTGGCGTGGAATCACTGAGCGGGATTGATTTTTTTGTGCGCGCGGCCGAAACCCGCAGTTTTTCAGAGGCGGGCAGGGCGCTGGGCATTTCGTCTTCGGCGGTGGGCAAAAGCGTCGCCCGGCTCGAGGAACGGCTGGGTGTGCGGCTGTTTCACCGCAGCACGCGAAGTATCACGCTGACGGCCGAAGGAGCGCTGTTTCTCGAACGTTGCCGGCGCATTCTCTGCGAAGTCGAAGCGGCCGAACAGGAACTGTCGCAAACCCGCAAAGCGCCACGGGGCAAACTGCGCGTGAGCCTGCCCCTCGTTGCGGACCTGGTCATGCCGACGCTGATCGCCTTCATGCGGCGCTACCCCAGTATTGAACTGGACCTGGATTTTTCCGACAGGCTGGTGGACATCATCGAGGAGGGTTTCGATGCGGTCATTCGGACCGGAGAGCCGAACGACTCCCGGCTGATGTCCCGTCCGTTGGGCCCGTTCAAGCTCGTTGTGGTCGGTTCGCCCCGGTACTTCGCCGAACACGGCACACCGCACGTACCGACGGATCTTCTGCGCCATGCCTGCCTGTTATACAAGTTTCCCAGTACTGGCAGGATGCAAGTCTGGCCGGTAAACGGGGACGGGGAGCCGGAACTCAACCTGCCGGCGAACCTGGTCTGCAACACCACCGAGGCGTTGCTGCACGTGGTGCATGATGCGCTGGGGATTGCCTGCGTGCCGGACTTCACTGTGCGTGAGGCCATCGCGGCCGGTGAGCTGGTCACCGTCCTGGACGACTTCAACAGGCATCAGAGCACCTTCCGCATGCTCTGGCCCTCAAGCAAACACCTGGCGCCGAAACTGCGGGTGTTCATCGATTTCATGAGCAGTGAGTTATTCAAGTGACTGAACCATCGCCATCGCGAGCAGGCTCGCGCCCACCTTCAATCTTCAGCAGGCACAACACTCATGTCCACCTCCAGCCCCACAGGGGAAATGTGCTGGCCATAGAGCAAGTGGGCTGCTAGCTGCAGTCTTTCTGTTTGCACGGGTGCGCGTCCCGGGAGCGCCATTCCTTGACCAGCTGTTGCCGGGGACGGGCGTAGCGCTCCTCCAGGAAACCCACCTCGACGATCCGGTCCGTTCGGAACAAACGATAGTCGCCGCGCAGTTCGCACCAGCCTGCGATATACCGCTGCGCCTCGACGAACCCCAGCATGATCGGCCAGAGGGTTCGTTGCGTCTGCTCCCCATTTTCGTCCTTGTAGACGATCTGCATTTTGCGTTGTTCGCGAAGCGCCAGCCGGACCTGCGCCAGATCCAGCGCCGCCGGGGCGCCTTGATTGCGACTGACGTAAATCGTGTCGTTGTCCAAGGTCCGCCGCATGTGTGGCGGCAGGACGCTGTCGATCTTGGCCAATGCGTTTTGAACGGCGTGGGCCAGGCCTTCATCGGTTTGGCGGCTGACCCATTGCGCGCCGGCCATCAGTGCCTGAATTTCTTCCTCGGTGAAACTCAATGGCGGCAACAGAAAACCCGGACGCAAGATGTAGCCAACACCGGGCTCGCCAACGATGTCCGCCCCCATCGACTGCAGCGTGATGACGTCCCGTCGGATGGTACGCAATGAGACATTCAGCTCACGGGATAGCGTGACACCGGAAACCGTTCCGCGATGACGCCGAAGCACTTGCATGAGGTCGAATAATCTATGGCTTCTTGACACGCTTCAGTCCATGGCTACAAGGGCCTTGCCACGCAGCTTCCTGCCTCCCTCGATGGCCGCGACAAGCTGGATCGCATCGTCAAGAGGCACCACTTGCGCCACAGGAAGCCGGAAGCTGCCATTCTGGGCGGCTTGGGCGAGCGTGTCGAGGACCTCGGGGCGCGGTGTGCAGATGATGGGTTTCAGGCGCTTATCAAAAAAGGAGCGAATGAATTTGCCGGGGCTTGGATTCAGATCCAGCAGCACGCCGCCTTTACGCAGCAGGTTGAGGCCGACCGGCAGGGCCATGGTGGCTGCCGTGTCATACACCACATCAAAACGTTCAGGCAGCCTGGACAGATCGGTTTTGCGATAGTCGTGAACCGTATCGACCCCCAGTTGCCGCGCCCGCCCTAGCGTCTCTTCACTGCAAGAACCGGTGATAGTGGCCCCCACCATGCGCGCTATTTGCACGCAGGCTTCACCGACCGCGCCACTGCAACCGTTGATGAAGACGCGCTGGCCCGCGGTCAGCCCGGCCTTGTCCCGCAATCCGTTCCAGGCTGTCGTTCCCGGAGTCCCGAGGCAAGCGGCTTGTTCAAAGGAGACATTCTCGGGTTTGCTGGCCAGCAGCGATTCCTTGGTGACCACGGCTTCTGCCAGCGCACCACTTTCCTTGAAGCGAGCGAGACCAAAAACAGCATCACCCACTTTAAACCGCGTCACGTTGCTGCCCACCGCCATGACGACGCCGGAGAAATCCATGCCCATGGCCCGGGGGAAGGACCTGCCCGTAACGATCTTCATCTGCCCGCTGCGCAACTTCCAGTCGATAGGGTTGATGGCGGCGAATCTGACTTTCACAGCGACTTCGCCTTGACCCGGTGAAGCCAACGTAAAGGCTTCGAGCTTCATCACCTGCGGCCCGCCGTAATTGTGATACTGGATACGCTTCATAGCCGACGCTTACTCTGGATGATTGGTGAGGTAGAAACAGGGATGGGGCAGGGGGCGTTGTTTCCAGCGCATCGTTTCCTGCGGTCAACCATTTCACTCTAACCATCGACAGGGTCAGTTTCTGTCACCATTGTTTTGCCAGGCTATAAGCACGAGCGGCCGCTGGGGCCCACGTTCAGATCAAGGGGCCTTGTTCTCCACCAGGCAGTTTCCGCCATCCACCACGATGACTTCGCCCGTGATGTAGCTCGCCTCTGAAGACGCCAGAAAAGCCACCAGTGCCGCCACCTCTTCGGGACGTCCCGCCCGGCCCATCGGCGTGTAGCCTGCCGCCTTGGCTTCCTCGGCAGTGGTCGAACCCGTGCTGATCCAGCCGGGAGCGACGCTGTTTACAGTCACTCCTTGCTTGGCGACTTCCAGCGCCAGGCTCATGCTCATTCCGACCATCGCGGCCTTCGCGGCGCTGTAAGCCGCTTCACCGGGGTTACTGCAGCGGGTGCCGGTCGTGGAACTGATGTTGACGATGCGCCCGTATCGGCGCGCCCGCATGCCGGGCAGAACAGCCCGTGTCAGCAGAAAAGCCGTGGTGAGATTGCGCGCCAGTGTCAGGTTCCAGGTGTGCAGGTCCATGATCGCCAGCTCGGAAAAGCACTCCGGACTGCCTTGCATGGCCATGCCCGCGTTGTTCACCAGAATATCGACCTGCCCCCAGACGGACTCTGCCCACACCATAAACTCACGCACCTGGTTTTCATCGGTAAGATCGATGGCCCGCCCTTCGACTTCGAACCCTTCGGCACGCAACTGCGCGACGCGCTCAAGGATGCGTGCACTGCTCGCGGTGATAATCAATCGGGCGCCGGCGGCGCCCAGCCTGCGCGCGATCGCCATGCCGATGCCGATCTCACTGCCAACCCCACTGATGAGTGCCACAGGGTTCTGTCCAGTTGCGCTTGGCATGGTGCCTCCAGAGGGGATAAGTGATTGCCAGGTGTCGGAGCGCTATATAAACATCCTGATCAACGCCCGAACAGCGCCGTCATTCCCAACAAGCGCTTTTGCCGCCAAGCCGGTGCGCTGGTAGGGAAAAGCACTTCGTCTGGCCGGAAGCGGGCGAGACCGCAGGCCGCGGCGATGCGCTGGCGCTGCTGGCCGCGGACAAGGGCTTGCTGGAAGCTGTGTTCGCTATGGGCCAATCCCAGCATGTAACGAGTCCCCACCTGAAAGTGTCCGCCGTTGGCTTGCCACCATCGTTCGATTGCCTGCGGGTCGGGCCAAGGCAGGTTTTCATCGGGGTCCATGGCGACATTGGGATCTTCAGGGTTGTCGTTCGGGCCTGCATCGAAATCCGGCAGGTCCTGCAATTCCAGATCAAGCAACGCCAGGTCAGCGCCGCTGATCAGGCTGAAGGCTTCACCGGCGACGCGGGCGTAGGGCAGGTCGCTCATCTGCTGGATCAACCAGGGCAAGCAGACCGGATCGCCCAGCAATCCAAGGGCCTGGAGGCCGATGCGCCGATCCCGGGGATCCTGTACCAACTGCCGTATCCAGGCGATGCTGGATTCGCGTTCTTGCCAAGCCAGCAGTACGCAGAGCGCGCGGTACTGGAACTCGCCCGGTTGCTCGGCGAATGAGCGTAGAGGCTCCAACGCCTGCTGGTCGCCCATTTGGACAGTGGCCCAATTGGCCCAGAAGCGCGTGGCGGCGTCCTCATGCTGGCGGTGGGCACGAATCGTCGGGAACAGGTCACGCCGGCGCAATTCGCCAACCGTGCGGGCGGCACGTGCCAGCACGCTCGGGTCGGCATCGGAAAGTCCGGCCAGCAGGGCGGGGCCGGGGTCGCGGCGATGCATGCCGCAGGCCGCAAGGCCGAGACGGCGAAACAGCGGCTCGGGGGAGGCGAGCATACGTTCTATCCACGGAGACACCCGTTCCCAGTCGAGCCAGCCCAGGGCCATCAGGTAACCGCGCTCCGTTTCCAAGGCTCTGCGCAACTGCTCGCTGAGCCGCGACAGCACTTTGCCGTTGGCCGCCTCGAAAGCCAGCACCACGCTGGCGAACATCTCGCCGATGGCGTGTGGGCCGAGTTGGCCCAGCAGCGCTTCCAGCCCCGCTGGGCCGGCGATACGCAGGCCATCGAGATGGGCGTCGATGCGGTTGTCGAGCGTGCCGAGGTGGTCCAGATCGTAGTGTGGCGCACGTACGGCATAGTCCCTTAGGACCGCGAGGAAACTGGCCTCTTCGGTATGTTGGTCGAGAATCGGTGACAAACTTTCCATGTATTTCTCTGCATTCGTCTCAAGGACTGGGTATGCGTGTCCAATTCGCTCCGTCAAAAGCGGCAAGGTGTCGTTCACCGGATGACCATAGGCACTGCTCATTCGCGTCGAGGTATCTGAAGGTCTGATCGCCGGGAAGTCCTGTCTCGACCTTCTCCAGCTTGTCGCCTTGTAGCGTATAGAGGGCTTTGGTGGTTGACAGCCAGAGTTGATCATTGAACCAGGCCATGTCCCAGAAGGTATCTTCAGTGAGCTCATGCTCAACGAGCTCCCAGCGGTCGAGACGACCTCGCATGACGATGCCCAACTGGCCGGAGATGTAAACCACGCCATCGGGCGCGCAGAGAACGTTTTCCAGAATGATGTTGGTCGGGCTTTCGCTGCGCTGCCAGGTACCCTGCCAGCGGTACCAGATTTCGCCCTGGTTACCGGTGGCATAGATTTCATCCTCATTAAAACCGTCGATGGACTCGAAGCCACTGAGGCTGTCGGCGGTCGGGTTTTCGACCACCCCTTTGTCGCAGCGCTGCCAGACTCTGTCCTTTCGAACATAGACTTGGCGGCCGAAGCCGGTGGCGTAGACATTTGCACCGATAGGGCGGATGTCGCGCAGCAAACCGTGCTTGCTGGGTTTTTCCGCGACGATATCCTCGTAGGCTTGCCCGTCAGGCGCAGCGCGATGAACGCGACCATCGGCACACAGCGTCAGGATTTCGGGAGGTGCGCCGCGAACGGCGCAGATACCGGCGCAGATCCCTTGAACATAATAGTTGTCCCATCCTCCGGTCCATCGAAAAACGCGGGTGCCGGGCTCGCGTTTGGAGTAGGCGAGTACATAGACGCGGTTTTTATCAAAGACCGCTACTCGGCTCAGCGTCCAATCCAATGTTTGAGTCATGTCGTCCCTGCTCCAATTGAGCTACCAAGCACTGATAGTGACCTCTGGGATCATTTCGTGGGCCAGCTCTTTCTGATTGTCTTGAAGGTTGGGGGTGTGAGTCCTCACTGGGGTTTTGTCCCTGACTCCCACCGTATTCTTGTGGTAAGCGTCTAGCTGCGCTTCCAGGCATTTCTTTGAGCATTTCGATTTCGGAAAGGTTTGCTGGAGCGCTCGCACGCCCGCTCCACGGGATTGGCCATAGTTCCAGGCGTAATCCTTTTGAGCGGGCGGCGCGCGCTCTATCGCGGCCTGTTCCAGCTTGCCTTGGGCTGCATGCATGAAGCCATGATCCCCTTCATAACGTCCGCTTCCGTCCTGAGGGCATTGCACGCAAATGCACGGTGCGTCTTTTTCGTCGTAGTTGGGGAATTGAGGAAGCGGCGTCTGGCGATTCGTGCCTGGCACTGTAAAACTGTGAGCTTCAACGAGGTGGTGGCCGGTTTCGCCAGGACAACAGGCTACTTCACTGTTCTGCGCCTTGGAGTCCGCCTGTTTCTTGGAGACCAGCAAACACTTTTTTGCGGCCGTACAGGCCTTGTCGCCACACCGTTCGGCTTTGGTCTTCAACTCCCCACATGCCTTGTTTTTCCTGGCGACTTCTTTCTTGCAACGCTCCACGGGCGCCGTCGCAGAGGCATCGGTATAAGCCCATGGAGGCGTATTTCCGGGTTTGGACGCATGGTTGTGAGTCATCAAGTCTAAATGCCTGACGACATTTTCCCCTTCGAACTTGACGTCCATCGACCAGGCAATGAAGTACACCTTTCCCTTGATCTTGCTGGTCACCACGCCTTTCTTCGGCGTATTCCCGGCTTCATCTCCCGTACTGGTCTTGAAACAACTCTTGTCTTTGAGCATCACCTCTTTGCCGGTGATTTTGACCGTTCGTGTCCCCCTGGTCGTATCCTTCGCC